>JBDOMQ010000239.1:0-2061 GCA_039831725.1 Pirellulales bacterium | reverse complement strand
CGAAAGGATTCAAGGCTTTTCTGTGCAGCATCACGAGCAGCTTCGGCTTGCTGAATGGGACCACTTACATTTTCACGATAATGCTTCTCCAGTTCTTTTTGCTGCTCTGGAGTACGCTCATCGGCAGTGGCTGACAAACCATCACGAACCTTTTTCGAAAGTCGAATTCCGTTGACTCCAATAATGCTCGGATCCTCAGCTGAATACGCTACACGAAACCGTGCAATCGTGTGCTCCGGATGCCGAGATTCCTGCCTCACAGTCACAACAAGCCGAGAATTATCTTGGACCGTTACCGACTTCTGAGGAAACAGTGCGACATTACGTTGTTTTTTTAAATCTTGCAGATGACCATCAATCGCCCAACCATCACCCTTTTTCCCTGTGAGTAGTTTTGCTGCTTCCCAACCCTTCTGCTGATAACTCGCATCTGTTCGCTTAAACACAATAGGCATCACCTTCCTGTCACCAGGCGGATGAATCTCTGCTTCAATTTTCGTGACGACAACATTTCCGTTTCCCCCACGACCAAAGCCACCTCCAGCGAGCCCCTCCACTGGTAAAAGCTCTATTCGCAAACCACCAAAATCACCGGGTGGAATAAGTGCCTCAACTGTATAACTGTCCTGCGGAGGACGAGCCCCCTCCACTAGACATGTTCCATCATCGTCAAGTTGAATCGTCGCTCCACCTGCACTGGTTAATTCAATTGGCTCAATCGGCTTCCAGACTTGCCCGGGCGTACCAAGGAGTGATTTGGTTTCATTCACCCACGATTCAAGCAACGTGCTGAAATTCTTTTCTTCTGCACGTAAGGCTACTTTTGCGTCAGCAACAACCTGCTCAAGCTTTGCAATTTCTTTTACCTGATGTTCATCCGGAAGGAGTTGAATAGGATCAGAATTCCCACCACTCCGGTTTGACTTGCCCATGATTGTTCCTGTTTCTGGAACATTATTGAATAACGCGAATAAGGAATAGAACTCCCGTTGGGTGAGTGGGTCATACTTATGATCATGACAGCGGGCACAGCCCACAGTAAGCCCAAGCCATGTCTGCCCGGTCGTTTCAACTCGATCGATGACAGTCTCAACTCGCCATTCTTCGGCAATGATCCCCCCTTCACCATTAATCCGATGGTTCCGATTAAAGCCGGTTGCAACAATCTGATCTCGTGTTGGATCAGGCAGCATGTCACCTGCGAGTTGCTCAATCGTAAATTGATCGAAAGGGAGATTACGATTAAAAGCTTCTATAACCCAAGCACGCCACGGCCAGTTGGAGCGACTGGAGTCAGTCTGATAGCCATGGCTGTCAGCATAGCGGGCGGCATCAAGCCATTCGATTGCCATACGTTCACCGTAGTGTGGACTTGCCAGCAATGTATTCACATAACGCTCATACGCATCACCTGTAGTGTCTTGTAGAAATTCCTCCACCACCTCTGCTGATGGTGGCAATCCTGTGAGATCAAGCGACAAGCGTCTCGCTAATGTCACTCGCGTGGCATCTGGACTCGGCGTAACTTGCTCCTGCTCAAGTCGAGCAAGAATAAAATGATCAATCGGTGTGAGCGGCCACTTTTTATCAATTACCTCGGGCACTGCCGGTCTCTTAATCCGCTCGAATGCCCAATGCCTTTCATAGTGTGCACCCTCTGCTATCCATTGAGTGAACAACTCGGCTTCTTCCTGAGTTACGGGCTTACCAACCTCAGGCGGTGGCATGACAATGTCCGGATCTCTGCTAGTGATTCGTGCAATGATCTCACTCTTGGAGGGTTTTCCCGGAACAAGAGCGCGTGACCCACTTTCAAGTGCCGCGGTGGCATCCGCCATGGTATCCAGCCGAAGCCCAGCCTGACGTTTCTCAGCATCTGGACCATGACACGTGAAGCAACGATCAGAAAGGATCGGGCGTATGTCTTTATTGAATGATGTCTCTTTGGTATCAGCGACACCTTTTTGCGCAAGCACGAAAATGCAAAAAAGTGCCAGTACTATACGCAGCATCGAAGGGTGCTCCGACGAAGACTTGAGGGAAACACCCGCGTCGCCATTC
>JBDOMQ010000048.1:0-2074 GCA_039831725.1 Pirellulales bacterium | reverse complement strand
TTTCAATTGGAGATAAGGTTTCTCTTGTCCTCAAAGACTTCAAGCCCTCACTTCTCTCACTGATGATGAACGAGGATTACTGGCTGAGCTGCTGAAGAAGATGGGGCAGCAATCTCCCCAACCGACAGCCAACTTGTCAAAGACCCTACTAGTCACAAATCTAGGTGACAGAAAACGAGGGCTTCGCACCTCATTCAGACACTTCTGATTCTTGCTATTCGCTTGGAAAAATAGGAGACTATACGTCGCAGTTATCCGGGAAGCGGTGGGGAATCATTAATTGGGAATGAGACAAAGAAGGGTGTAGGGTCTATTTCCTGAAACAAAGTCTGTTTCAAAATACATAAAGCATTGTTAAAAATTTGAGATGCATTAATTTTTTTATAAAAACTGGCAACACTTTTTTAGCCTTTATTTTTCTACGGGGAGAAGTCAGATGTTTATGAGTAAAAGTTCAAGTATGCGTCGAGCGTTTACTTTAATTGAACTACTGGTTGTGATTGCAATTATCGGCGTTCTTGTAGGCTTGCTACTGCCCGCTGTTCAACAAGCTCGTGAAGCAGCAAGGCGTACAAGTTGCGTGAGTAATATGAAGCAACTCGCGCTAGCTATCCATAACTATAAAGATGCTCAAAAGGTCATACCGCCTGGGTGGCAAAAGCCGGCAGATCTCACAAATTTTGGTTACGGGAATTACTGGGGTTGGGGAACTTTCATTCTACCATTCACTGAGCAAGTAGCACTCTATGATCAGATCGACTTTAGGCACCAATGGTTAATTGATAGTGGCGTGAATAAAGGAATTTCTGCAACACAATTGCCCGGACGTTGTTGTCCCAGTGACACAATGGGTTTGATCAACACCAAGAGGAACAATAACGGGAAGTCTAATTACTTAGGAAGCTTTGGAAACAAACGCATTAACAACACCCAGTACACGACTTCTACAAATCGTGGTGTGTTTACTGAGAATAGTAAATATGGATTTAGAGACATCGTCGATGGTACGTCACAGACGATTATGCTTGGCGAGCGAATCGGTGATCGTGGGAGCTACAAAGCTGGGGTTTGGGTGGGTGTGCGTGCTTTGGGGAATGGACCTGAATGTACTGTTGGTCGCGGACCTGGTAGTGCAACGAACATTGTTAATACCATTAATGGTAGCAACGCCTGGACGCTGTCAGTATCCAATCATCCGGGAGGAGCTAACGTGGCAAAAGTCGATGGATCTGTCGCATTCCTGACGAATTCTATTAACGTAACCGCTTACCGTTACATGATTCAGATCGATGATGGACAGGTTATACCTGAATAAGCCAGATTTGAATTGTGTATGGGTATTTTGGTCATTGAATCATTAGCCTTCTATTTTGAGAGTTTATGGACGTCGTGAAAAATATTTGTTTTCGATTTTTGTTTAGTGCTTTTCTGATTTGTCTTGTAGGTTGTGGCAGACGTGGCGACGGTTTTACCTATCAGCCAGTTTCTGGCGTTGTCACGGTCGATGGAAATCCAGCCGTGAACGTAACGGTCGCTTTCGCCCCGCAAGGAACATCTCTTGCGAGTGGCCGGCCCTCAATTGCCATCACTGATTCAGAGGGCCGGTACACGGCCAAAACTCTTGATGGCGTTGATGGAGCTGCTATTGGAGAGCATCTGATATCAATTACGGCAGAGCAGCTTGATCCCGATACACACGAGGTCATCCAGCCCGAGACAATTCCTGCTCGATATAACGACAGAAGTGAACTGCGGTTGACCGTGCCTTCCGGAGGTACCCGAAAAGCGGATTTTTCCCTCCAGAGCAAATAAGTTCATCATTGAGATAAAAATCCCCACAAAAGCTTGTGGAGAATTGCGTTTCACCCGTACTACAGGTGAAAACTAATACCCCCGGCAGTATTCGAAGCTTAATTTTTTCGATGTTTTTACTGTGGTCAAGTTTGGTCATCGCCGGGCAGCGTTGGGCACTTAGCTCTTTGAAACCTTGGTTATGACTCAGCGAGAACCACTCCTGCCCAAACCATACCAACGATGCCCGTACCCTTTTTCGTACCCGTTTATTTTTCGTGGT
>JBDOMQ010000259.1:0-2074 GCA_039831725.1 Pirellulales bacterium | reverse complement strand
TTTGTGGATGGGCTGTTTACGGCACCTCCGCTGCTCGCGATGCTGTATCAAATGACGGGGGATGAAAAATATGTGGATTGGATGAATGCCTGCTTTTGGGATGTGCACAAAGAAATATTTGACCGAGATGCGGGCCTGTTTTATCGTGACGCGCGTTCTAAACCCCGGAAGACGAAGAACGGGAAGAAAGTGTTGTGGTCCCGTGGGAACGGATGGGCATTTGGCGGTCTGACCCGAATTCTGAAGTATCTTCCTGTCGAGCATCCCAGTTACCCAAAGTACAAATCGTTGTATTTGCAAATGGCCGAGTCATTGGCAAAGCGACAACAAGCCGATGGGTTCTGGCGAAGCAACCTTGATGATCCTGAACAGTATCCAATGAAAGAAAGTAGTGGAACCGGGTTCTTCTGCTACGGTATCGCCTGGGGAATCAATAATGGAATTCTGGACAGAGAGCGTTTTCTTCCAGTTGCAAAGAAGGCATGGACTGCACTTGCTTCGATTGTCAACGAAGATGGCCAGGTCGGATGGAGTCAGCCCTCTGGTGGTGGTCCCGGAAAAGTTGTGGAAGCAGATACTTCGAAATTTGGTACTGGTATCTTCCTGTTAGCTGCTAGCGAGATGTTTCTATTGAAAAAAAATAAGGCTGTCCCGAAACCAAAAAGATAAAAATAATGAGGATTCAACAAACCAAACTGCTGCTCAAGCTGTATGCCGTGATATCACTCGTTGTCTGCGCCCAATTGCATGCGGCGCAAAAACCCAATGTGATCTTTTTTCTTGTCGATGATCTTGGGCAGCGAGACCTAGGGTGCTATGGCAGCGAGTTCTATGAAACGCCAGCAATTGACCAGTTGGCAAAAGAAGGCATGCTCTTTGACAACGCCTACGCGACATGCCACGTCTGCTCACCGAGTCGCGCGAGCATTCTGACCGGGAAGTATCCAGCGCGTACGAACCTCACCGAGTGGCTGGCCGGACGTCCGGAGAGAGAGTACGAAAAACTGCATCACGCTGAAAAACTGACGTCACTACCGGACGAAGAGATCACGTTGGCAGAAACACTGAAGCAGCATGGATACGCTACCGCCAATTACGGAAAAGCACATCTGCGCAAAGATCCGAAGACCTATGGGTTTGATGAAGCTATCACTGGGTGGGTCAAATCCTATTACCATCCCTTCGGTGGTGAGTACAACAAATCACTGCCGGCGAACGAGGGCGATTACTACACCGATAAGCTGACAGATGCCGCCATCGATTTCATCGAGCGAAATAAAGACCAGCCGTTTTTCGTTCACCTCGAGCATTTTTCTGTTCATGATCCGATTCAAGGCCGGAAGGACTTGGTTGAAAAATATCAAAAGAAACTCGCCACCATGCCGCATCAGGAAGGCCCGGAATTCATCCTCGAACCCAACCCGGATGGACCTGCGATTACAGAAGGTGAGTTAAATGATCTCGAAAAAGATGACACCAGTGAAACACACCAGAGTGCGCGAGTGTGGTGGGTAAAACAGAAGCAGGACAACATCGAGTTTGCTGGAATGGTTGAGGCAACAGACCAGAGTCTTGGTCGAATTCGGGCAAAACTCAAAGAACTCGGACTGGAAAAGAACACTATTATCATCTTCACAGCTGACAACGGTGGTATGGCAGCTTCAAACCAGTATCGCGGGATCAGTCAGCCTCGAGAGGGTTTGGATAAATACTTTGCTAGCTCTAATCTGCCACTTCGCGGTGCGAAAGGTTGGAACTACGAAGGTGGAATTCGCGTGCCGTTAATTGTGTATTGGCCTGGGAAGACTCAGCCTGATTCCACGTCGCATGCGATCGTTACGGGAACGGATTACTACCCAACCCTGCTCGACATGTTGAACATCCCGGCGTTACCTGATCAACATCAGGATGGCAAAAGTTTTGTCCCTGCGTTGAAGGCTGAAGACTACGATCGAGGGGCCATCTACTGGCACTTTCCGCATTACAGCAATCATGGTTTTCAAAGTCCTAATGGTGCTATTCGTTTTGGTCGGTATAAGTTGATTGAGTATTACGAGAATGGGACTGTTCAACT
>JBDOMQ010000064.1:0-2088 GCA_039831725.1 Pirellulales bacterium | reverse complement strand
AACTAGACGTTTGTCTAGACGGTACCTTGAGTGGTCTCGAGAAGCGTCGCACGCTGCCTACTACTAGTGTACACCGAGTATTCTTATTTTTCTGGAGATTGTTGTGCCAAGCCTAACGGTGGAAAATTACATCAAAGCGATCTATCAGATCTCTGTTCAGCAGGATAATAAGCCTGTGACTACCGGACAATTAGCCACAGCTCTCGGGGTAGCGCCGGGAACTGTAACGAGCATGCTGAAAACGCTGAATACCGCTGGGCTCGCTCGCCACACTCCGTATGAAGGTGTTTCACTATCACGGACAGGCCAAGTGCTTGCATTACGAATGATTCGTCGCCATCGACTCATTGAGCAGTTTCTCGTTCAGACTCTTTCAATGAACTGGGACGAGGTTCATGATGAAGCTGAGCATATGGAGCATGCTGTCAGTGATCTGCTTGTTGACAGAATCGATGACTACCTCGGAAGGCCTGAAGTAGATCCGCATGGTGATCCTATTCCTCGAGGTGCGACAGCATCTATTCCAGAGCAAAGGAATGACCTTGCGCTGTCGACTTTTCCTGCAGGTGTCAGTTTCCGAGTGACTCGAGTTCTTGATCAATCACCCGTCTTTTTGAGATACCTTGCAGAAACCGGATTAGTCCTTGGGTCGAGTGGTCATGTTGAGGAAACGGGAAATCCTACAGGCGTGCTCTATGTCCGAGTCAATGATTCTATCGTTGCACTCGCCCGCGAAGCTGCAAGCAACCTGCTCGTTGAAGAAGTAACTATTCCGTAAGTATGTTGTTTTCCCAGGCCGCCGACTGGCCAAAGCATTCATCGACCTCGATGCGAATGCTCCTTGTCTTTGAATAGTCGTTTTGTTTCAGAATCTGAACCAGCTCGTTCCCAATCCATTCTGCCAATAATTCGGCAGTGGTATTTGCAAGAGGAAGGAGTCTGCATTCGTCAGCAGGGAAAACCCACCGGCGCTCTCCAAACTTTACGAGGACTTCGTCTTGCCCGTTTTCGGTTTGCGTTGTGACCTGAAGAAAGATGTTCTTCGTTGGAAGTAGCATGCAGTGGTCGAGCTGGGAAACAATTTTAGTAAGCGTGTCCCTGAGGAAAATGAAATCGATAACCATTCCGTGGTTATCTGGAACTCCTGAGATTGAGCAGGAAACAGTCCAGTTATGGCCATGCACTGCCTCACAGATTTCATCGGTCAGAGTAATGAAGTGGCCAGCTGAAAAAACATGCACTGCTTTTTCTAAAGATACGGAATAGGAATGTGTCATGTGAATCGCTCTTTAGAAGAGTTCGTGGAACTTTGAATTCCACAGATGAATATATAATGCAGCGGCAACAAGGTCAGCAGTGGTGCCCGGGTTTATACGGCAAGGGTGACGAAGACGCCAGTCGAACGCCTCGATGGCAGCCGTGCGATCGTCATGATGTAATTTAAGTACATCGGCGGCCTCTGATGAAATCTGATCGGCTTGCTGTCTCCCGTGTCGACGGATGATGAGTGAGTCGGGGGTGCGAGCAAGTTGGGCGAGTGCTGTGAAAATAATTGATTGCTCCCAGGACTCGCCATGAGACTCGTTGAATTGTAGATCAGCTAGAAGGCTATTCCATAGTGATTGGTAGCCAAAGGCCCAGAGGGCAGCAATGCTGTCAGTTGGTTCTGTTGTGGCCGCATGTCGCATGGCTTGTTGGATTGATTCAGGAGCGGGACCATGAATGTCAAATGACTCACGTTGGCTTAGGGATGCTGCTGTCGAAAGCTTGATCGCATCGTAGATGTTCAGTGAGTCTTGGGTAGTACACTGTTCAATTACAGAATCCACATCGGCTGCCCTTAAAGGACGGCCGGATGACAAACTTGCTGCAGCAAGAGGAGAAATTGCAATAATAATTCCTAAGTTTGCATTCGAACGAGTCTTTGATCGTGAACGGCTGACAGCATCTTTTATTATGCTCCCAAGTGGAATCGCTTTCCCTTGGTCGAATGCTGGCACCATAGCACGTGCTGCCTTGCAGAGTTCATCATAAGACAGGTCGGTGAAGTTCTTATCAGGGGTGACGTTGCCAGGTTTGCGTGCGGTT
>JBDOMQ010000297.1:0-10092 GCA_039831725.1 Pirellulales bacterium | reverse complement strand
GTTACGACACAAATTTACACTCACGTTACTACAAACCGCCTGCTTGAAGCGTTTGAAAATGCACACCCACGTGCACACTAGATATTGATCAAGCAAGCCCACGCCTTACTGCCCAAACAGCAGCCTGAGTCCGATCACTTACGGCGAGCTTTCGGAGAATGTTTTGAACATGCTCTTTCACAGTTTCCACGCTTATTGTTAGCGATTGGGCAATTTCTTTATTCGAGAGCCCTAATGCGACGTGTCGTAAAACCTGCATCTCTCTCTGGGTCAGTGGGACGTCGGGATCGGGTGTCACAACACGATTGGCCATGGTAGTCGCCACTCTCCGCAACTCCCCAGCACGTAGCGGGAGTTGCCCGGAAGCTGCTCCTGTAATTGATTCCAACAGTTCCTCCCGACTGCAACCCTTGAGAATGTAGTCGTGGGCTCCCGATGCAACAGCTCGAGCAATGTACGTTGGGTTATCAAAAGTTGTGAGCATAATGCACCGTACGCTCGGAGCATCTTTCCGAATTTTTTCTAGTGCGGCGAGACCGTCATCCCCAGGAGCCATTCTGATGTCGAGCAAGATAACATCTGGCTTGTGCTTTATCGCAAGTCTGACGGCATCTTCACCTGAAGAGGCCTCTCCAACTACCTTAACGTCTGTCTCGTCAAGAAGGGTTACAAGCCCGCATCTCACGACTTCATGATCATCTGCGACTATAACTCTGACACTACCGGCAGCCATCAATTTTTCTCGTTTCTACTTACTAACCTTTTCAAAAATATAAAATTCCGTGCGTTCTGTTCCATTGAAAAGGGTTTCGTTGGCCGAGGTGGTGGACTCGCAACTGATATGTTTTTCAGTGCAAAATCTACTGACACCAAAGTGTAGCACCTTTGAAACTCCATGGCCTTTACTTACCTAATAAGCAGGGGGTCGCATGGGGGGGTGGCTAACAACGTTCTACAGCCGCACACTCGTATAAGAAATGCAAGTACTTTAAAAAAAGCCGAACACTGACTATCAAAGCTAGCCACCTCGTTACAACTCTTCTTGCCTTCGTTTGTTTTTCACTTGCTTAGTGAGGTGTCTCCCCACCATCTCTCATCAGATCAAGAAGCTCTTGCGCGCCCTGGCTTAAGAGATTCTCAGCAACCTCACGCCCAAGGGACGTGGCACTTTCTGAGTCACTCACCTGCGACGAACAAGACGCTGTTAATGTCTCCACCTTTTCGCCGACATCAGACAAGACACACCCGCCCAAACACAGTGCGTCGTCTCCTTCAAATCTTCCCCAACTCCCAATTGGCGCGAGGCATCCCCCAGCAAGAGACGCCAGAAGTGAACGCTCTGCAACAGTTGCCAGGTAAGTTGCGGGATGATGTATTGGTTCAAGAATTTCTCGAACACGTTCATTCGTGTCCTTGATCTGTATTACCAAGGCTCCCTGGGCCACCGCCGGCCAAAAGTCAGGTGGCTGGAGTACTTCAGTTATGCACTCCGCGCGGCCAAGTCGTTCAAGGCCTGCTGCAGCGAGAACAACCGCATCGAGCTCGCTCTCATCAACCCGCTTCAGACGCGAATCAACGTTGCCTCTGATGGCAACAATCTGCAGGTCCGGGCGGACAGCCTGAATCTGAATTCGCCGTCGAATACTTGCTGTCCCAACACGCGCATCCGCTGGTAGCTCACGAAGCCGGGCTCCATCCCGACTTACCAAAACATCAAATGGCGTCGCCCTTGGCGGAACACACGCAAATTCAAGACCAGACGTCATTGCTGTTGGCAGGTCTTTCAGACTATGAACCGCTAGATCAATTCGTTCTTCGAGCAGAGCTTTTTCAAGTTCACGAACAAAGACGCCGTCATTCCCAATCTGTGCAATTGGAACAGTCTGCTGCTGATCACCACGAGTCGAGAGGATAATTTCTTGTACTTCAAAGCCGAAACTCCGTAGTTGATCTATAACATGACCTGTTTGAGTTCGAGCGAGCTGACTCCCACGAGTTCCCACACGCAACACCTCGCCAGAAAGTTTTTCCACGTTTTTGTTGTTCCCTCTGATGCATTATCTGTCTCAATAAAATTGCATCGCACACTCTAGCGATTGCTTTCAGAATCTATGACTTCATCAGTTCTTGCAAGAACAGCAGCGTAAACAACTGCTGCATCAATCTCCAGCAGACAGTGTGTTATAGCCGACAATGTAGCTCCTGTAGTCACAACATCATCCACAACAAGCACTCGTTTACCAGTGAGATGACGACCCGTGACGGAAAATTTACGAGACACATTTGTTGGTCGCATTTTGGCTGACAATAATTTCTGATCCCTTGTAAACATTTTATGTTTTATGTCACAGCGATACGGAACCCTAAGGCGCGAAGCAATGTGCCTTGCCATAGTGTTTGCAGCATTTGTTCCCCTCACCCAACGTTTCCGCCAGTGCATAGGGACTGGAACAACAGCATCTAACTTTAAATCGCATATGACCGGATGCTGTTCAATTAAAAGGCTTGAAAGAGCTTCCACAAGGCCTTCGCCTGAGGGCCTCTTACCCGCCAGGACACTTTCACGCAGGCCCTCTCTATAACTACCAAGAACAAACATCCGCTGCCACAAGATGTTATCGACACCCAGTCGCTGTGCGATTTTTTGACACAAATGGCATGACGATTCACCGCACCTCCGAAGACCACACTTGACACAACGTGGACTCAAATCAATTAGTTCAAACCGACATGCTTCACACAAAGGGATGTCGTTTCCACCAGATCGATTCCTTTGCGACTGAGCACTGCGAATGTCTTGACCACACACCACGCAGCTTACCGGGAAAAAAATAGTGCTTAATTCGACAACTTGCCGCCTTGCCCAGCCTTTGCAACCAACCCAATCAAACGGTGGTTTGCTGGAATTTTTCAACATTTCATTCGTTCCTAATTTAGAACAGACAAAAGAATTGACGCTGACAGACAGCCTACCTATCTTTCCGGAACTCGGCATCTATTCCCTTGGCAACTTCATTTCATGCTGATTGACCGCTACCTCATTCGTGCACAACTGCAGGCATTTTGCATTGTATTTATAAGCCTTGCTGGACTGACGTTTGTCATTGATGCCTTCACAAACCTTGAAGAATTTGTACTTCATGCTGAAAAAACAGGTGGACTGATACAGGTTCTCGGCCAGTACTACGGCTATCGACTCATATCATTTTTTGATGCCACCAGCCCCATTATTTCGCTAGCAAGCGGAATGTTTGCTTTATCGTGGCTCGAACGCCATAACGAACTCACCGCGCTTTTAGCGGCTGGAATTACTCGGTGGAGAATCGCAAAACCTGCAATTCTTTTCACAATCGCTGTGAGCCTTCTTGCTATCGGCAACAGGGAGTTTGTACTGCCTTCGATACGATTTGTAATCGCACGTAATGCACAAGATCTTGATGGACAGACTAAAAAAAACTTTGAGGCCCGATATGACCACGAAACGGAAATACTATTCCGTGGAAAATCGTACCAGGAAGCCTTGCGACGTCTCGAATCCCCAAGTCTGCTCATGCCTCCCTTGCTGGCTGAACTTGGCCCACAGATTGATGCAGCCGAAGCCATCTGGAGACCTGCCGTCACCGAACACCCAGCGGGGTATCTGCTTCGTGGGGTTTCCAGACCACCAGACATTGATGCCCTACCCGCTCTGAAAATTCAAGACTCAACGGTGATTTACACAGTCCAAAACTCTCAATGGCTAAACCCAAATGAATGCTTTGTTACAAGCGGCGTTAGTTTTGAACAGATGATTGGCTCAAGCAATTGGAGCCTTTATTCATCGACAATCAATCTGATTAATGCAATTTCAAATCCTAGCCTGGGGGTTGGCGCCGAGGTTCCGCTACGAGTCCATTCTCGGTTTGTCGCTCCATTTCTTGACATTTCACTCGTCTTGCTTGGCATACCGCTGGTACTTGGGCCAAGTCGACGTGGCGTCTTTGCGGCAGTTGGACTCTGCGTCTTAACGACTGTAGCGTTTTTCCTGACAATCCTTGGATTTCACGCCCTCGCGACGAGCTACATTCTTGGACCGTCGTTAGCTGCCTGGGCGCCGCTTATGGTGATGGCTCCACTTGCAGCGTGGCGAGCACAGCCGATGTGGGAATAAAAACGCGTGGTAAGAAAGTTTTGGGCTCTGTATCCAACAAGTGCTAAATTTTTCCCGAACCTCTCCTTTTAGCCAAACCTTTTTTCTCGACCCGAACCACCCCCTCAGCCGATAGTATCAGAAGAGGCGCGGGAAGCACCGCCTCCGCATCAGGATAAACATGATGCTGGAATCCAATTTGGCAAAGGAGTGCCCTAACAATGTGGATTAATACCACACGTTTTGGACGTATCGACGTTGATTCAGCTGATTTGCTGAACTTTCAAAGCGGCCTGCCCGGTCTCGAACAATGCCGAGAATGGGCTCTGCTTGCTGACGCTGAAAACGATGCTCTCGGCTGGCTTCAAAGCACAACCCGAGACGATGTGGCAATCGCGGTTGTCAGCCCAAGACGTTTTGTACCTCAGTACCAGGTCCGAATACCAAGAAGTGAACTGACTCCTCTTCGATTGCACGATGTTAAGCAAGCACAGCTCGTGGTGGTTGTCAGTAAAAATAACAAAGGACTTACACTTAATTTGAAAGCACCAATCGTTATAAACCTTGAAGCCCGCACAGGCCGTCAAGTTGTTGCGAGCGGAGACTTATCTTTGCATCAACAACTAGATCACACCCTATCCACACTAAAAAAGAGTGCATAATTCGATGTTAGCTGGAAGCTTGGAACACCAGCTTAAAATACATCAGGAAGGAACCAACGATGCTCGTACTCTCCAGACAACGTGATGAAAGCATAATGATCGGCGACAATATTGTTGTGACGATCGTAGATATTCGTGGAGACAAGGTACGACTAGGCATCAATGCACCTTCGGAAATTCCTGTGCATCGCCAGGAAGTCTATGAAGCTATTCAGCGAGAGAATATTCAAGCGGCCAGTCTGGCGCCTGAAGAAACTCGAGACATCGGCGGACTCACGTCTAAGTGAGTGTTCACCGCGAGCGTACTCAGTCATTTTTTCTCAGACAGCATTATCGCATGTGTTTCTCGCGCACGCATGCCGAGACCTGCATCGATGCTTCCAAAATCAGTCGTTAAGCCCACAGGCATCATCTACTGATAAAGAGATTTCCATCTGCCAAAGCGGCTAAGGATTCAAGAAATACTCCGGTTCATTGCCAGGACGCCACTTAATGTTACACCCGATACTTGGACGTTGTGACTGAGAGAGTGGGTGCGATTCGAGCAAGGCATCGAGAGCATTTCGAAGATCCTGGCCTGTCACAGGAATTCCACTGTCAGGACGACTCTCATCAAGCTGGCCGCGGTACACTAATTTGCGGTTTCCATCATAGAGATAAAAGTCAGGCGTACAGGCCGCCCCATAGACTTTTGCCACTTCTTGCGTCTCGTCGAACAAATAGGGAAACGGATAACCCCGCTGCTCACTTTCATGAACCATCTGTTCTGGTGAGTCGGCTGGATGCGTCGCAACATCGTTCGAATTTATAGCCACCATGCCGACACCTTTCGGCATATACTCATGGCCAATCGCAGCCAATTCATCTGCAACATGTTTTACAAATGGACAGTGATTACAAATAAACATTAAAACCGTCCCATGCTCTCCAGCAACGTCTGCAAAAGAAAGGGTTCGTCCGTCTACATTAATGAGTGAAAAATCCTCTGCCTCTGTACCAAGGGGCAACATCGTACTAGGGGTGCGGACCATTTCCTTTTCCTTTAAAACGAGTGACAGAAACAATTAATACTAATACGTCTCATTCTACCCAGCTATCCATCATTCACCCGAAACAAACAACATGCATTTGCTGTAGTTGCGGCAGCAAGAGACTCAAGTGTCTCTCCACGAATATTTGCTAAACATCTCGCTGTATGCACCACATGTGACGGCTCATTTCGTCTTCCTCGCAACGGCTCAGGGGACAGGAAAGGGCTGTCTGTCTCGATAAGTAAACGATCGAGTGGAACTGTTTTAGCTACTTCCCGAAGTGACTCAGCAGACCGAAATGTCACCATTCCTGCAAAACCGATAAAAAAACCCAATTCGATGGCTTCAGCTGCTTCCTCGGCAGTCCCGGAGAAGGCATGCAACACTCCGGTCATTGGTTTTTGTTGAGCTGCTTTAGCAAGCGTATCAAGCACATCGCGAATGCTGTCGCGAGTATGAATGACAAGCGGTAGTTCCGTCGCCTGCGCTAAACTAATATGCCGATCAAAAAACAATCGCTGATTTTCTTTCGAGGCAACTGTCCGAAACCAATCTAAGCCTGTTTCACCTATTGCAGATACCTTTCCTGACTCGACAAGCTTTTTAACACGGCCCCACTCTTTATCGTCAACCTCATCAACATCGTTTGGATGAATACCTACCGCACAAGAAACACCTTCTTGGTTCTCACTTAATTGAACTGCTGCCTCACTATCAGCCGCGCGAGTGCCAATAACAGTCATCCGCGAAACACCCGCAGCACGAGCACGCAAAAGAACGTCTTCTGTATCCCCGCCATAACGCATCGGATCGAGGTGACAATGACTATCAAAATATTCTATGTGTGCCACAGAGAGAGCAGCCTTGTATCGTTACGAATAGGACTTAGCAAGACAAGCAAACTTCTTATTAATTCAACTACGATGCAGTGGTCGTCACGTTATTTTTCAGTCTCGTTTCCTGCTGACGAAGCGTCTCAAGATGCCCCTCGACAGACGAAATCGCCTCGCGGACAAGTTCGGCCGTCTTATCGGCACCACTTCCTCTTTGACCAACAATTCCGTCTGCCTGATCTCGCAGTTTTTGGAGAGAGTTTTCTCGCTTCTCGAGATCAGCAATCAGGGTTGGGAGCAGGAAGCCGAGATCAACATCATGCCAACCAGTGAAGGCTAGCGGAAAAAAGCTTTGTGGAAGCTCAAATTGTTCAGCAACAAGAATTGTCTCGGCTCGATCAATAAAATTTTTGTGGTCTGAAACCACATCTACTAATGTGAGTTTCAGCGATTCATCACCTCTGTATGTCCAGATATTTGAATCAGAAAGATACATTAAGGGAGACTGGCGAAAAAGTCGCACGAGACGACAGAGAACCACTTCCTCATTTTGTTTTGAAGTCATAGTACTGAAATCCCTAAACCAATCTCTTCTTTATTCTGAACATCAAACTGACATTTTTCACGAAGCTATGACACCCGCTAAATGGGCGGCCGCATAAAGACCGGACCAGAAAACACCGAATATCACAACAGGCAGAACGAGGCCAGTAATCATTGCTCCAGAAATTGAAACAATCGGAAACGGTTCCGACACACGGTCTTCTGGAAGCGGGTCGAACGTCATCACCTTAAGCACTCGCAAGTAATAAAAGAGGCTTATCACCGTATTAAAACCACCAATAACCAACAGGCTCAGCATGAGAGGACTCTCAGCGCCTGATGTGATTGCATCAACAAGTGAAGAAAACACAAGGAACTTTGCCACAAATCCAGCTAATGGTGGAAGTCCAATAAGGCTCACAAGGACCACTGCCATGGCAAAAACAATTCCAGGGCTCACATGGATCAATCCGGCGTACGATGAAATCTCTTCGCTTTTCAAGCGATTTCGGAGGAGAGCAACGATACCAAATGCACCAAGGTTCATAAAAAGATAGGTGGCTAGATAAAACGCAACTGCTGACACTGCATCACGTGCGCCTTGCATAGAAATGTCGACCATAGCAACTGCAGCAGCGACAGCCATCATGAGGTAGCCTGCGTGAGCAATTGTGGAATAGGCAAGAAGTCGCTTCATGTTGGTCTGCCCATAAGCGGCTAAATTACCAAATGTACAGGTAACAGCAGCAAAAAGACCGATCACGTAAACAACAAAATGCCTCGCGTCCGCAATCGCAACGGCGTTTGCAGACATGCCCATCGCGTCATCACTTACTGGTGTTGAGAAGGCAAAAGCCACCCGAATTAATAACGCTACAGCAGCAGCCTTACTTGCTACAGAAAGAAATGCACCCACCTCGGCGGCGGCACCTTCAAAAACGTCTGGGCACCAGAAATGAAACGGAACAGCAGAGAGCTTGAATGCCAAACCAACAGAAAGCATGAGCCCACCCAAACAGAGCACCATCGTACTTCCGCTCGTGCCACCAGCTGCCAGAACACGGGAAATTTCAAACGACACATCTGGCAAAACAAGTGTCCCCAAAACCCCAGAAATGAGACTAATTCCGTAGAGCATGACGCCAGCCGCACCCGCGCCATAAATAGCGTACTTCAGTGCAGCTTCAGAACTGGCCGGCCTTCCTTTAAGCATGCCGGCCAGCGCATACGACGGAACACTCGCCATTTCAACTGCCATGAAAACCATTAGCAGATTGTTGGCCGACACCATAAGGCACATTCCGAGTGAACTTCCCAGAACAAGTGAATAGAAGTCCGCTCCATCCTCCCGGTCAGGAATCCCTGATAATTTCGTAAGCACGATATAGAGGACCAAAAACCCTGCAAGTACGAGCCGAAGAAATGCGGTGAATGAATCATATACCAGCAGCCCGCCAAATAATTCAGTCCTCACTGCCGACGCTGGAAGTAGAGAATCGCCCAATTGGCCGCTAATGCTGAGAAAATCAGTGTACGCGTACCATGCCGCAAAGCAGACCCCACCCAAAGCAATTCCACCGGAATCAAGATATCTCAGTAGAGGAAGCATTCGGCACAGCAACAGCAAAACGATTGTTGCTACCAAACAAAGTTCGGGCCGAAAAAGGGGCAATGAAACACGGACAGTGTCAACAAAAAGTTCATTCAGCAGTACGCCAACATTCAACTCGGGAGTCACCAAAAGTTCCTTTCCTTCAACGCAGTTCCCAGCTATATGGATTAGTCCTGAGCCCAACGCGAGGCAATTTCACCACTCGTAATTTCAGCATAAGTGACAACACCATCACTGTCTGACAAGCCGTGATCACCCTCAGCGACAATCATTTTCCGAGCCCCGTCATGTACATCTCGTGTCCAATTAGCAAGATTTTCAACTTGCTGGTTTACAGAAGGAGTCACATATCGGAACAGTGTTTGAGGTGCCACACCAAAAACGATCGCCAAGAAAACGAGTGGTGTCGCAATCGATAATTCGCGCGGGGTGATGGGCTTTAGCGCATCTTCATGCGGCCCCCGATACTCGGCCCCTAGATAAACTCTTTGAATTGCCCACAAGATATACGCCGCTGTAAGAATGACCGTAAAAGCCGAAATGACTGCAAGTGGCCTACTGTAATTCCAACTCGAAAGAGTCACTAAGACTTCTCCGATAAAACCACAGAGTCCGGGGAGCCCCAAGCCAGCGAAGAAGACAACTATTGCCAACCCGCTGTACACAGGCATCTTGCTAAAAATACCACCAAACTCATTCAAGTTTCGGTGATGAACGCGGTCATAAAGAACCCCAACCATGAAGAACATCCCCGCAGAACTTATTCCATGAGCAAGCATTTGGAACATGGCTCCATTTACGCCCTGAGCCCAGAACTCCCACTGATACTCCTGACCTGCTACTGCACTCCACACGCCAAGCCCGAGCATCACATAACCCATATGACTGACTGAGCTGTATGCAACCATCCGTTTGAAATCCGTTTGAGCGAGAGCAGCAAAGGCTCCGTAGACCATAGACACAACACCGACGCCACAAACTAACCACGCCAGGGAGAGACCTGCACCGGGGCAGATTGGATAACAAATACGCAGGATCCCATACCCACCAAGTTTCAATAAGACACCGGCTAAGATCATTGAGATTGGCGTCGGGGCTTCGACATGTGCATCAGGCAGCCATGTATGAACTGGAAAGACCGGGACTTTGATAACAAAACCAATGAGCAGCAGCAGAAAAGCCCACATCTCAAGACTCATGCCAAGCCAGACGGTTGTCGCTGCAAATGGTGAGTTCGGCAGTTGACCAACGGCAGCCAACGCCATCAGATTGAATGTATGCA
>JBDOMQ010000329.1:0-2096 GCA_039831725.1 Pirellulales bacterium | reverse complement strand
ATCATTTCAAATAAGAAATTACTCAATGAAATTATTGTATATCTTTACATTCATCTTTTTGACAATCGCTACTGCAAGAGGTGAAGATCGACCGAACTTCCTCTTCTTCCTCGTCGATGACCTTGGTTGGGCTGATGTTGGCTGCAATGGATCGACTTTTTACCAGACCCCACACATTGACTCACTGGCTTCAAGCGGGACCAGGTTTACAAATGGCTACGCAGCGGCATCGATCTGCTCACCAACCCGCGCCAGTATCCTAACTGGCCGACATCCTGTGCGAGTAAATATCACAGACTGGATTCCCGGTTTCTCGAAGACGGGGACATTTAAAAAAGTTGAGTTTCGTGACAACCTGGCCCTAGGCGAAGTTACTATCGCTGAGACACTACGTGATGCTGGCTACCAAACCTTCTTCGCCGGAAAATGGCACCTTGGGGAAGTCGGTCATTTCCCCGAGGACCAGGGGTTCAATATCAACATTGGTGGCCATGAACGCGGCAGTCCTCCGGGAGGCTACTACAGCCCTTGGAACAACCCAAAATTGCTAGCCAAGCACGAAGGTGAATATCTCACGGAACGACTCACCGACGAAACTATCTCTTTTATTGATTCACAAAGAACGAAGGACTCACCGTTTTTCGCTTACCTCTCTTTTTATAACGTTCATACACCTATTCAGCCCTACAAGAAGCGGATTGGTGAGTACGAAGAAAAACTCAAAAGTCTCAAGGGTGAGACCCCTATCATCGAAGAACGGAACGCTCAATCTCGTGGACGACAGGACAATGTAGAGCTTGCCTCGATGGTGGCTGCCGTTGATGACAGTGTTGGCAGAATTCTGACCAAGCTCGATGAATGGGAACTCAGCGACAACACCGTCGTAATCTTTTTCTCTGATAACGGTGGGCTTTGTACCCGTCCCACAAACTACAAAAAGAAAGGCAAGGCAGCCGTTGGTCCCGGCTGTAATTTACCACTGCGCGCAGGGAAAGGCTGGCTCTATGAAGGTGGTATTCGCGAGGCGGCTATCATTCGAGCTCCTGGTAAAGCTCAGGGCATTGTTTGCAACACCCCTATGGTCAGCACTGATTTTTATCCCACGATGCTCGAGCTAGCCGGCCTGCCGCCCCAACCTGAACTTCACGCCGACGGTCGCAGTCTCGTTCCCCTGCTAGATGCACAACCCAAGGAGCAGACTGATCGCGCACTGTACTGGCACTATCCACACTATCACGGATCTGGCTGGACCCCCGGAGGAGCAATACGAAAAGGCGATTGGAAGCTAATCGAATTCTGGGAATACGACGATGTCGAACTCTATGATTTATCCAAAGACATCGGAGAACAAAACGATCTCAGCAAGCAGCATCCAGAAAAAGTTAGAGAACTCCAACTGGCTTTGGATAAATGGAGAACGAACATTCACGCAGTGATGCCGATCCGGGCCAAAGAGTGAAGGTGGTTGAGAGTCGCCAGTGATAAAACAGTCGCAAGGAATCAAATACGTATCATCTTGTTTCAACGATACTTTTTGATTTTCAATCTCATTCTTGTAACGTCTTTGATAGATTAGTTAAAAAGAATAAGGCATCGGGTCTGATCTTGAATCATTTGAATTGGTACAGCGGGGTGGAGCTTTATGAAAATTCTTAAGGGTATTCCATATCTTGTGATCATCTGCTTGTTGCTAGCTTCGAAGATGGGCTTGCTTGCATGTGCTTCTGCAAAAACACCACCAAATATTGTATTTATTCTTGTAGACGACATGGGGTATGGCGACCTTGGGTGCATGGGTTGCAAGGATATTGCCACACCCAATATTGATCGGCTTGCAGACGAAGGCGTTCGTTTCACTGACTTTTACGCAAACGCCCCAGTGTGCTCGCCAACGCGATGTGCTTTTATCACCGGGCAATGGCAACAGCGCGTCGGATTTGAATGGGCGCTTGGGTATTCAGCTGAGCGGCGACGGCTTATTGACGGCACGTGGCGCGACATTACGACAATGCATCATGGAATAGGTCTGCCCTCGGAACGACCTGGAATAGCAAAAATGATGAAAGCAGCAGGCTACAAAACAGGTTGTTTTGGGA
>JBDOMQ010000375.1:0-10120 GCA_039831725.1 Pirellulales bacterium | reverse complement strand
ATCGGTTACAGGTTGCATTGCCATTGAAGGTCTGTGAAGGGTTGCTTTCCTGATTCCTCTGGTACCACTTCGTCTATTCAGGAAACGAATGAACTCGGTGGCTGGCTTGTTACCATTCGCTTCGGCAGATATAGATGCGTGTAGTTCATGCTGAAAATGCTTGGTTTTTACTCAAATATGAACAAGAAGTAAGACTTGCCCGGTGAAGGAGATTATTATGAGTAAAGATGGGTAAAGCGAGTTTTATTCATGTAGGAAAAAGAGTGTATCCACTTCAAAAACGACCAGTTATCCAAATAGCCTTCTCGGTGAGTTTGCTAGCGAGTGCTACTTTTGCAATTGGGTCGAAAGCAAGCGTTCATGATGACGAACGCTTCTTTGAGACAAAGGTGCGTCCACTTTTGGTTGCCAAATGTTACGAGTGCCACTCGAAAGAAATTTCAGAGGCAGGGCTCAGGTTGGATAGTCATCAATCCGTTTTGAAAGGTAGTGACGTTGGGATCGTAGTCACGCCCGGTGATATTGATGCGAGCAAGATTATCACTGTCGTTAAGTCTCATGGTGACATGGCTATGCCACCCGATGGAAGACTTACTGCAGAAGAAATTAAAATACTTGAAGAATGGGTGAAGCGTGGCGTGCCTTGGAGCGGAGCAGGGTCCGAGAAAAATCCCCTCTCCAATAGAAGCGAGTCTATTCCGGAGAGGATTGCATCGGCAGAGAAATCACATTGGTCATTTCAGCCGATCCTTCGTTATGAACCACCAACTTTGCCTGAAGAGTCGCCGGTTCGGTTTCGTGAGAACTGGTCGAGGAGTCGAATTGATCGATTTCTTGCCGCGAAGATGCTGGAGCAAGGAATTCAGCCTGCCCAAGAGGCGTCACCCTACGCACTCATTCGAAGGCTCTCCTATGATCTTACCGGTCTTCCTCCTGCTGTTGATGATGTTGAATCATTCGTAAAGAATCCTACTGAGGCCGCGTACCATGCGTACGCAGAGCGTCTTCTTGATTCTGCAGAGCATGCGGAGCACTGGGCTCGCCATTGGCTTGATCTCGCCCGATACGCAGACACCATTGGTTATGCCTTTGGTGGACAGTCCAACAAGAGCCCATTTGCGTGGACGTATCGGGACTGGGTCGTGCAAGCGTTTCAGGATGATTTGCCCTATAACCGGTTTGTCACACTGCAACTGGCGGCCGACCTTGTAAAACCTAAAGTACCAAAAAAAGATCTTGCAGCACTCGGCTTCCTAACAGTTGGACGAACCTTTCGTGGCAATGTTCACGACATTATCGATGATCGAATAGACCTTGTGACTCGTGGGCTGATGGGGCTGTCAGTCGCCTGTGCTCGCTGCCACGACCATAAGTATGAGCCAATCGGCATTGATGATTACTATGCTCTTCATGGCATCTTTGCCAGTACTGAAACACCGCAAGAGTTGCCGATTATTGGCGAACCGCCGCAGAATCAAGAAGCCAAAGCATTTGCTGAAAAGATGGCAGAGCTTGAGCAGAACCTCGCTGACCATGAACAGGCAATCTATGGCCGAGCCCTTCGAGAGGCGGTTGCTCATTCACCAGATTATCTGATCGAAGTTGCTCGTCCTTCAGAAAAGAAGGATGGAAGATTGCCTCGAATGCAGGATGGCTATGAGTTGACGCCCATCATTCTTGGGCGGCTGAAGAGGCTCCTTCGTGATAAAAGTCCGACACACCCTATTCTTGGTCCTTGGGTTCAGCTTTCCAAGGTGCCAGATGATAGATTTGCATCTGAATCTGCCGAAATACTGAAGCAATGTATTGATTCTATTCCAAATCTTAATACATGCGTTGAGCAGGAAGTTATTTCTACGAAGCCTCATTCGTTAAATGATCTAGCGGCTGCATACGGCCGCCTTATTGAAAGAGTTATTTCTATTGAAGGTAACGAAGCGATGAGTCAGATCCAGGACTCAGAAAATCTTCGTTCACTTTGGTTAGTGTTTGGCAAAGTAGGAACTCCCTTTGTCGTTCTGGAGAATGAGTGGAAGAGTGTCTCGAAGCGATCAGAGCGAGACGAACACAGCAAAAGAAAGAGGAAGATACTCGCGCATCAGGCAGACGCACCGGGTGGTCCTCCTCGAGCCATGGTTCTTGTTGAAAAAGCCAAACCGACCGAGAGTTTTGTCTTTCTGCGAGGGAGTCCGGGACGGCGAGGAGAAAAAATTGATCGTCGGATTCCTCAGATTCTTGGTGGTGAACGTGTCGATAAACAAACAAGCGGCCGCCTAGATCTTGCAGACATGATTGTTGATCCTGAAAATACTCTGACGGCTCGTGTCTTTGTAAATTGGGTATGGACTCATCATTTTGGTCAGGGTCTTATCCTCACTCCGGGAGATCTTGGGCTGCGAGGCGAGCCTCCATCTCATCCGGAATTACTCGATGACCTCGCAAAGCGATTTATTGATGAGGGGAAATGGAGTCCACGATGGCTTCATCGAGAGATCATTTTCAGTCAGGCCTGGCGGCAATCATCAATTGCACGATCAGAGGCACGAGCTAGTGATCCAGAGAATACGTTTTACAGCCGCTTCCGTCGTCGACGTCTTTCATGGGAGTCGTGGCGAGATAGCCTGCTCGTAGCTGCAGGTACACTGTCATCAGATTCGCGTGGTGGTCCAGGTATGGACCCGCTTGACCCAAGTAACGCTTCGAGGCGAACGCTTTATAGTTGGGTTGATCGACAAGACGTACCTGGAATTTTAAGGACCTTTGACGTTGCCAGCCCGGACACGGCAGTGCATGTTCGGCCTACTACTCTTGTTCCTCAACAGGGTCTTGTCATGCTGAACTCCCCGATGGTAATTGACGCAGCGAAGAAAGTGGCGGGACGATTGTCAGATGAATCCAGTACGCAAGCACGTATTGAGCAACTTTGGAGAATCGTCTTCGCTAGGATTCCCCGAAGCGAGGAAGTTCACATGGTGCAAGATTGGATAGAACGAGCAGAGGTTTCATCATCAGGTGACTTTGGTAAGTGGGCTCAGCTGGCTCAAGCACTCATGATGACAGCAGAATTTCAATATATCGATTAATTACAAGTTCGATAAAGGCTGAGATTATGAACTATCATCATCAATTTCAAAATTATTCAAGGCGAGAACTGCTCATGCGTTCTGGTCTTGGAGTCGGCTGGATGGCTGCTTCAACCGTTCTTCAAGAGAGCCTTAATGCGAAGCCACCGACTCTACGGCAAAATGATCCACATACACTTGCGGCACGTCACTCGCACTTCCCTGCTCGTGCAAAAGCAGTCATTCATATTTTTGCGAATGGTGGTCCAAGTCATATCGATACATTTGATCCCAAGCCAAAGCTTGAAGAATATGCCGGTCGTGAAATCCCTGGAGCATTAAAAACGGAGCGACGAACAGGGGCTGCGTTGCCGTCACCGTTTCAGTTTCAACAATATGGAGAAAGTGGACTGCCGGTGAGTGAGCTTTTCCCATCGGTAGCCCGGCACGCCGATCGGTTACTCGTTGTTCGATCAATGCACGCAGACGTGCCCAATCACGAGCCGTCCTTGCTCCTTATGAATTGTGGCGATGGAAGGCTAGTCCGGCCTTCAGCAGGCGCTTGGGTTACATATGGCTTAGGGACAGAAAACCAAAACCTCCCAGGATTTGTCGCAATGTGTCCTGGTGGATACCCAATATCTGGTACTGCAAACTGGCGGAGTGCATTTCTGCCAGGTGTGTTCCAGGGGACGTACATCGATACGAAAAAGAAAAAAGTAGATGAACTAGTTGAGTGTATTCGCCACCCTGTACTGAATGAAAAAGTTCAGCGAGAGCAATTTGATTTGATGGTATCGCTTGATCAGAAACATCTTCAGCAGAGAAAGAATGACGCGGTACTGGAGTCGAGGCTCTCCAGTATGGAACTCGCTTGGCGCATGCAGTTTGAAGCAGGGGAAGCATTCGACGTGGCCAAAGAACCAAAACATATTCTTGATCGATATGGGGATACGCCGCATGGTCGGCAGTTACTCATTGCAAGGCGGCTTGTAGAACGTGGCGTCCGGTATGTTCAGGTTTGGCATGGAGCCGGCCAGCCATGGGATAGTCACCAGGAAATTGAAAAAAATCATCGAAAGCTAGCCGGTGAAGCAGATAAGCCAATTGGTGCATTGCTTGATGATTTGGTTGGACTTGGCCTTCTCGATAGCACCTTCGTGCTCTGGGGTGGTGAGTTTGGTCGTACGCCAACTGTTGAACTACCCAATGATGCAGGAACAAAAACTGCCACAGGACGGGATCACAATCACCACGGATTCACAGTGTGGATGGCAGGCGGTGGTGTGAAAGGTGGTGAAACATATGGTGCAACAGATGAGTTTGGTTTTCAAGCAGTCGAAAAACCTGTTCACGTCCATGATCTTCAGGCAACAATGCTTCATCTCCTTGGACTTGACCATAAAAAGCTAACGTATCGCCACAGTGGCCGAGACTTCCGTCTTACAGATGTTCATGGTCGTGTCATTCACGACTGGTTAGCGTGATAGTCATTCGCTTGCATCGTGGCTCGGATCCAGACTGTCTTGAGAAAGCTTTTCACGTGCCAGATTAGCCCATGGGCTCTCGGGTGCCAGTGACAGGAAGTAAAGGAGATGGTGTTGTGCTTTCACCCGACATCCAGTTTCCGTATGAATTCCCGCAAGGTGCCAGTGTGCATCTGCGTAGTCGGGCTGCTGCTTAAGAACGCCTTCAAGGGCAGCAGTTGCCAGTTCGAGGTCACCCTGTTCAGCAAGAACACAAGCCAGACTGGTACGGGCCTCTAGGTGATCTTCATCAAGTTCGATGACCGTATAGTATCGTTCTCTCGCTGCTGCCAAATCGCCTGCACGGTATAAGGTCTCCGCCAGCATGAAGGTGACTGATGCACAGGGGCCGTCTGCCTGAAGTGCTGCGCGCAGAGCCTCGGAGGCTTCGATAAAATCTCCTGCTGCCTCGAGATCAGCCGCAATATCCAAAAGCTCAGCTGAAGAGGGGATGTCTGGTTCGTGTTCATCTTGGAACTCAATAACGATCTCTGAATGAGATGTGTTGAGAAATGGAACAATCGTAAGTGTCGTGGGCTGCTCACAAGTCTCTGGTGACGCATGGTCTATATCGTCATGAATGCCACAGGCATAAAAATCTAACTGCATCTGCCCACCAGCAGACAGAAGAAGGTTATCACGACGAAGACTAAGTCTATGGCCATCAACGACAACCCTATTGATTACTTCAGCAACGCGGAGTTCATCACCCTCTGTGAAAAGGTGTATTTTGCGGCTTAGTTCTCGAAGTGAGAGACCCGAGCGAAGCAATCGTGAAAGATCCTTTGCGACGACTAACATAGAGTAGTCATACCAATCAATTGAGTCGGAGGACCGTGTCGCACGAATCAATTTGTTTCGACGCCAGTGGCGAATGGTTGCCTGACTCACACCAAGAACATCCGCCATCATCGCCACGGTGTACAGCCGACTTACTCCAAGCGAATTCTTTGGAAAGAGTTCGAATGACTGTGAGTCATTTGGTAATTGGGACCCAGGCAAACAGGCTGGTTGTTCGACATCGGTTCCTGGCGGTGTCATAATCAGTAGTATTCAATGAGTTTGAAGGGAAATGTAGCTTCTCGAATATTCGTTCTACCTCACGGGTACTGAAGCAATCCAGCCCTCAAGGGTATCAAGATTACGGGGGAGTCCAAAGTTTCGTTGTAATGCGGCATGACCAGCCTGCAGGCTGCAGATAACGGCATCGAGAAGATCACCGCGAGCATCTTCGATAATTCGTTGCCTCCAGCTGCGGTTGGCCTCAAGACGTATCGAGAGCCCGGCTTCGCCAGTCGAAAGAGCATCAAAGATCAGTTTTCTTCGATCCTTTCGTTCAGGAGTCTGCTTCGCTGGAGTGTCACTTTTGTATGAACCACGGATGACTTTTCGTGCTGTAAATCCTGGATATGCTTCAAGAGCAATGCGTTTGATGTGACTTCTTTTACGAGGATAGCGATGTGCAGGGAATGCGACGCCGGCCTCAAGCATCCTGGCAATACCTGCATGCATCATCCATGCAACTGGTGGATTCGTCCATCGCATTGCTGGGCTTGAGCCAGCTGGCTTGTCCGCCTTTCGCCAGGCAAATTTATTTCCCGGTGGATGAACATTACACCAGTCGCGAAATGCCTCTCGAAGATATTCTCGTGACTGTCCACAGAAAAAGTATACAAATTCGTTCCATTGTGTTGGCCACTGATTATGTTCTATGAGCATACGTGGTTGCCCAAATGGCAAATCAAAACCCCCAATCCAGTGGAGTGGCTCAGTAAGCATGCACTCGAATGCTCTAAGTGTTTCAATTTCACGAATTGTCTGGAGTCGATAGACAGGATCAGTGGTCGTTGGCATCAGGCCTAAGGCGACAGTGATTGGTTTGCGGTGAGTTGGTGCAGATGAAAAGTCGACACCAAGAAGATATTGATCTTTCACAGGACAGTACGCCGTAAAGGTCAACTGGATGTTGGTCCCACAGTTCAAAGACCGAAGGGTATACGTCTTCTCATATCACTCTTTTGACTCAGGCAGAATCGAGAAGAACACAAGCAAGGAAAAATAGTATAGTGCAACTTACGTGTGCCGTGAGTTATGTGCTAGCCCCCTTCGTATCACATGAATTGTTACATTGATGTGAGAAAATAACGCAGCAGTACAAAGATTTTTTACTGCAAGACGAAGTGCACCAAGACTGAGGCAACCCAATGGTGTGGCTATTGCTAAGTACCCAACACCCTTAGGTCGTATGTGTTGTTGGGGGTGCTGGAATTGGTTGAAGTTTGAGCGACGTGCCAGCAGCTGGAGTTGGTTCTGCTGCCGTTGGAGCTTTCTGGTCGACGTCTCCGGTGGGTCGATTTGTTTGAATCGGTTGACCCCCTACTGGAGAAGCCGGGGCCTCCGGATTGACATGGTTCAATTCCGAATCCTTCCAACCCTCGTTACTTAAGGGAGGCACATCGGTAGGTCTGTCACTGAAGGTCTTGATTGGACCAGTGCCTTCTACAGGTGCTTGTGTAGCTGGAGTCTGTGTAGCTGGATTCTGTGTGGCTGGAGCTAGCGTCGGTGCTGTCGAGGTTGCCGGGGTCATTGGAGGAGTTGTGGCTGGAGGAATAACAGACGCTGGTGTAGCACGTGGTGCGACAGGAAGTGGGTTTCCGCACGGATCAAGTGGTATACGTGTCACAACAGTACGAGGCTTGCGTACAACATATGAGTAAGGGACTTGTTTTGCGACGATGCGTGGTACTTGAGCAGTTCGTTGTTCAGTAACATACTTACACACCTGTACGGAAACCGGTTCTACGCGTTGTTCAGCAACGTACTTAAGCACCTGAATAGGCACTTGTCGCACTTGCTCCTCAGCAACATATTTGCATACCTGTACTGGAACCTTGTTCTCAACTCGTTCGACTACTTTGCGCACCGTTTGGACTGGCACTTGCCGAACCTGGACTTCTGGAACCATTTTCAATGTCTGTATTGGAATTTGTTGAACGACTTGTTCATCCACGTAGCGAACGGTCTGGACTGGTACTTTTCGAGTAACAACCCGATTCACATAAGTTGTCTGCGGTACCTGAACAGGAGTCACCGTTGGCTGGTACACGCGATTGACCTGATTGACAACGACGCCCGGAGTACTATTCCATGCAAGCCCGCCTCGTCTCCAGGAGGTCACTCCCGTGTAGGGATTAAACCACCTTACGCCGGGCTGCCAGCCAAGTGACGTATATCCAGGGGTAACTACTGGGGTAACTGTATCGACTGGAGTACTGCTGACGGAGTAGGCAGTCCTCATTGATGTAACAGGTTCAGCGACCGTATACGCTTCATGCCTCTCTGATGTTTCATAAATCGGACGACGAACTGTACTAACCCGTTGCTGTACGCTGGTTTCATAGACCGGCTTCATCACCGTGTATCGTTCTTCACGCGTACTCGTTTCAACAACGTTTCGTACAACGTTATAGCTGCGGTCCTGAACGACTGTTTCATAGACAGGTTTCATGACGGTGTATCGCTCTTCACGATTCTGAGTTTCCCAGACTGGTCGTTGGACGGTGTAGCGGCGTTCTCGAGTCTCAGTTTCCCAGACAGGTTTTTGCACCGTATACGTCTTGGTATCATAGACGGTCTCGTATGTCATTCGGTAGGCAGTCATCTGCTGTTCGTCATAGATCGTTTGGTAATCCAGACGATACGACTGTGAAACTACGGGTGCCGTGATCGC
Organism: Pirellulales bacterium; assembly: GCA_039831725.1. Classification (GTDB taxonomy): domain Bacteria; phylum Planctomycetota; class Planctomycetia; order Pirellulales; family UBA1268; genus UBA1268. Next base: position 1,802 of record JBDOMQ010000375.1, on the reverse strand, counting down.
CTGGCCGCAGCATTGACCTGCGCTGGGTGTGGCGGCAAGAAAAGCAGATAGGCCACAGAGTGACACTCCTGCTTTCATCACGAAATAAAGAACACGATTGACCGACGCTCGTGCAATACAACGTTGGAAAGAAACCATCACGTAAACTCCGAAAAGGTACAACAACGACAGTTCTGAGCCTAATTGCTTGGAAATGTCTTTCAACCGAATTGTTAGGATTCTTGAGCCTTTTTTCTCGAAAAAATGAGGCTCTAGTCCGCACGAACGGCGTATTCCATCCAGTTTTAAATGAGAGCTGGTAGGTAAGAGGGATTGGCGAAAAAGGGCGGCATTTTCTGCTAGCTATATCGCTCAAGAAGCCGTCGGCTCCGCCTGTCCAGTTTCTGGACAGATGGGATAAGGTAGCAAATACCATCGGAATCAGTGATGGAGACGCTCCCGTCCGGGTGCCAGCTGACTCCGTCAGACGTTGCTTGTTCAAAGGAATGCTGCCCCCGGTCAGTGGCAACATTCCATTGATGAGGTGCCCCCCTCGATACAGACTCGATTGAATGAATCCGGGGTAGAAATTCCTCTCTGTTCAACTGGCTTTGAATAAATTCTTGATGCATCAACGAAACCGAATCAGGTCTCTTGATCCAGATAAGTTCATTGCCTTTGCTGTCGACAATAGCAACTGGTCCATCAGCTGCAGTGAATGGAAATGCTCGTACAATGCGGACTGCTACATGGCGATCACCTGCAGACGTGAGCAGGGTGACTTTTCCATCTGCTGAACATGTGAATTTACAATCGTCGATATTCATAAGCAGTGCGTTCTGTATTATCTGGCTGTACATGTCACTTAAAATGTACAGACAATCAAAATGTTTTCTCTTCAGTAGTGGACTCAGTGTCGCACAGAGTCTTTGCCATCGGGTCGTGTTTCTGGTTGTCAATAATTTGGGTCTGATAAAGACGGGCGTATGTGCCTTCAATAGCAAGCAGTTCATCATGCGTGCCAATTTCAACAATCTGACCATGCTCAAGAACAACTAAACGATCTGCACGGCGAAGTGTCGCAAGTCGATGGGCAATTGCTATTGTGGTCCGTCCAGTCACAAGTTGCTCGATGGCGTGCTGAATAACTGATTCAGTTTCAGCGTCAACGCTCGACGTCGCCTCGTCTAAGATCAGTATCGCTGGGTCGACTAAAAGTGCTCGAGCAATTGAAACCCGCTGTCGTTCACCACCGGAGAGTTGGGCTCCGCGTTCACCGACCCGTGAATCATAAGCGTGTGGGAGCCGCAGAATAAACTCGTGAGCTCCGGCAGCTCGGGCGGCAGCAACAATTTCTTCCCGTGAGGCTTCTGGTCGTCCGTACGCGATGTTTTCGGCAATCGATCCGAAAAATAGAAAAGGTTCCTGCAAAACGCATCCGATATGTCGTCGGTAATTATTCAGTGCAAGCTCACGAAGGTCTACTCCATCAACACAGATAGAGCCACTACTTGGATCATGAAAACGACAGATAAGGTTGGCAAGAGTTGTTTTTCCTGCACCGCTGGTTCCAACAAGTCCGACCATTTCTCCTGCTTTAATAGTGAGGTTAATTCCATGAATGACCTCACGGTTGCCATAACGGAAATGAATATTCTTTAAATCAATCCGGCCTTTTAAGTGTTCAATTTGTTGTGGGACAGCAGGCTCTGTCACTGTTGGGCGGCAGTCAAGAAGATCACAGATTCGTTGAGCGCTTGCAGCTGCTCGTTGTGTTGCAGGAACCATGCGCACCATGGATTCAACCTTGCCATAGAATCGTG
>JBDOMQ010000120.1:0-10123 GCA_039831725.1 Pirellulales bacterium | reverse complement strand
CTTTCCCCGAATTTTATATTGAGCCTTAAGGTCTGTTGTAGTAAGCCGCCGCTGTGGATACTCGTAACTCGTTCCCTCAAAGGCAAGATTCGCCGCCTTGTACTCTTTCGGCTTTTCAGAATCTGGTATCGAAGCAAGGGCATTCTGCGCATTTAGTACTGTCGGTGACGATGGGTCACGAGCAAAGAACGTCAGGTCTGATGCACACCGAAACGCTCCTTTTTGATTTTCGACATACGGACCAAGTTGGGAGACAATCGTCGGATAAAGTGGACGGCTGCCACTTGTGTAAAATGTCGGCTCAAGGCTTGGCATCTGAGCTGCCACTGGAAACTTGCCTCTCGTCACCCGATCGAGATACATATTAAAAGCGATGCCAAGTTGCTTGAAGTTTGATTTACAGGCGATACGACGAGCCGCCTCACGTGAATTTTGTACCGCCGGGAGCAACAAACCGATCATAAGCCCGATGATCGCAATGACCACTAATAATTCAATGAGCGTAAAAGCTTTTCGTTTCATAAAAAACAATTCCTGAAGGCTAGATGATTTATTCGCCTAATCCACCCATTCGATACACCTGAACCACCATCAAAGCATATCCTGCCGGAAACCCAGATGGGAATACTTACGGAATTCAGAGCATCGATACCGAACGGATAAACCTGAGCGACTCACAGTGACTTCAACGGTCAAGTGGCAAAAAATGTTCACTTGTATCGAAATGGAGTGCTCACGAGAGATCGTCGATGAACCAATCTAAGGCATTTCCCCATAAAAAGCCTGTCTTTACACGTACCTCCTATTTGTTGGAATATTCATGCACATAGCTGGCCACACGCCTGATGCACCCCATCCAAGGGGTGGTTCTGTCGACCCGGCGGCCACACTCGCACCATCAGTAAACGAGATTGCAGTAAACGAGATTGAATCCCTCAAGATGCAACTCCTTGAGGCCAGGAAACAGGCCACATTAGGCGAACTCCTTGGAACAACGACACATGAATTTAATAACGCCCTGACAACCATCCTCAATTACGCACGACTTGGCTTAAGGCATCCAGATAAAGAAACTCGTGACAAGGCTCTCAATCGCATCCTCTCTGCCAGCACACGGGCAGCTAAGATAACAGCGAGCGTTCTTTCAATGTCTCGCAGTCATCGGTCATCAAATCGTATGGAACCAGTGAACCTGGTAAGCCTGACTGAAGAAGTACTCGTCTTACTCGAACGTGAGATGATGAAATATCGGGTACAAGTCGAACGAGAATTTTCAGAAGTCCCCAAAGTCTTAGCCAATCCGGGCCAACTTCAACAGGTACTCTTGAACCTTCTGGTTAATGCCCGACAGGCAATGCCGGATGGCGGGCGTCTTATTCTTCGTATTGCTACAACACCGGCCAGACAATCTGTGAGTCTGCTCGTTCGTGATATGGGCTGTGGCATGTCTCGAGAAGTGATGCAGAAAATGTTTGATGCAAACTTTTCAACAAAAACAGGGCCTGATGAAACAGGCAAGGGAGGCACTGGCCTTGGACTCACCGCCTGCAGAGAGATAATCGAGTCACATAAAGGCCGCATTCGTGTAGAAAGTAGCATTGGTAAGGGGACAGGCATTACAATCCGTTTCCCATCTCTTCGGCCAGTTGCTGCAGCAGGATAGCCTCATCGGTGATGACACCTCTGCTGTTGGGACAACCAGAGTTTATCGAGTATTCTCCTTTTTTCTCCACTCTCGATAAAGCATATATCCGCAGCCACACGCCGAAACCGTTGCAGCCGACGCAAGGGTCCACAGAGGAACAATACGTTTTGGCTTCGCTGTTGAAGGGTCAACCGCAGACTCAGCAAGGTCAATCTCCTCGAGCCCCGATTGTCGCCTCCAGCGTTCGATAGATGACTGCCTACGACCTATAAAGCGGCCTTCGATTTGTCTTTGTCGGACATCAAACTTTGGACGAATAAGCCCCAGGCCAACAAGTGCCATTAACGAGAACATAAGCCCCCACAACCAGGGACTATCAATCAACCGAGAGGCCGAAGTTGGGGTGTCATTGTTCTCCATCCGCCCGCCTTCGATTGTGATGCTGTGCTGTGAAGTATTTCATTAAGCCAGACAAACAGAATGCGAGTACCACGACGAGTCGCGGCACAACCACATACTAGCACATACCCGGCCAACGAAGTCGCACATCTCGTCCTGCATACAATGCTCCGTCACCAAGCGATTCCTGTATTCGTAACAGTTGGTTGTATTTTGCCACCCGATCGCTACGCGATGCTGACCCGGTTTTTATCTGCCCCGTCGACAAACCAACTGCCAGATCTGCAATCGTGGCATCCTCTGTTTCACCACTGCGGTGACTGGCGATTGAGGTATAGCCTGAACGGTGCGCAAGCATGACTGCAGCAGTTGTCTCAGTGAGCGTACCGATCTGATTTACTTTTACAAGAATGCTGTTTGCGATACCCTCAGCAATACCACGACCAAGTCTCTCTGAATTCGTAACGAAAAGATCATCACCAACAAGTTGAACTTTTTCACCAATCTTATCGCTGATGAGTTTCCAGCCCTCCCAGTCATCCTCAGAGAATCCATCCTCTATGGACATGATTGGATATTTTCCGGCCAAGTTAGTCAGAAAATCCGCCATTCCTGCTGAATCCAGAGTTTTCCCTTCAATTGCGTAGGTGCCCGCGGACTCGTCATACAGTTCTGTCGCGGCAACATCTAACGCAATGGCAATCTGTGAGCCAGGTTCATACCCGGCATTACCAATCGCCGTGAGTATGACTTCAAGTGCCTCAGTACAACTTCCGATCTGAGGCGCGAAGCCACCCTCATCTCCAACAGATGTAGCAAGGCCTTTTTCACTCAGCACTTTTTTCAGAGCATGAAACGTTTCGACACCAGCACGCAACGCTGAATCAAATGTATCGAACCCCAACGGCATCACCATAAACTCCTGAACATCAAGAGGATTATCTGCGTGCGCTCCCCCATTAATGATATTCATCATAGGAGCAGGAAGAAGCCGTGCTGTTGTGCCACCAAGATAGCGATAGAGCGGGACTCCACAGTGCTCCGCAGCGGCATGAGCTGTTGCTAACGAAACCCCTAGTATCGCATTTGCACCGAGTGTTTTTTTGTTTGAAGTTCCATCTAACTCAAGCATTCGCATGTCGATGCCCGTTTGATCGAGTGCGTCACAGCCCTCAAGCTCTTCAGCAATCCGATTGTTCACATTCTCAACTGCTTCAAGGACACCTTTGCCGAGATACACGCTGTTGTCGGCATCCCTTTTCTCCCAGGCCTCATGAACACCAGTACTTGCACCCGACGGCACCGCGGCTCGTCCGAATGTTCCGTCGGCAAGACAGACATCAACCTCGACTGTAGGGTTCCCGCGACTGTCGAGAATCTGGCGGGCATGAACGTCAACGATCGTGGACATAGTTGGGGAACTCCTCAGGATTCAAAATGTATCGGCTTTGAAACAATCGACAACGTCGTATTGTGGCAACCGCAGACTCTCACGCAAGGGGATGAGCGTAACTGTGTATGCGTACTCCTCGTCGCCGCAGGATCATGCAGAAAAAACCTGTTCGACACACTGGTGAAGCCGGTGTCGATGGAGCCACCACAACCGTATCAAGTCGCACGACCGCTACCAATTAGGCCTCTGTTCAGCCATACGGAAAATTCCTGCGGTTGCTTGGGTATCTTCCCAAACTATTCGACGGTAAAAAAGAAGGTAGTTTTGCTGAGCACTCTCCGAAGGACAATTCCGTAATGTTTACAGGTCTCGTGCAATACCTCGGCAAGATAAAGAGCATCACCCAAGAGCCGCCCGGCGTACGGCTTGCTGTGCACGCGGGCCCCTTGGCTCAGGGCGTACAAATCGGTGACAGCATTTGCACGAATGGCTGCTGCCTATCAGTGGTGCAAACAGACGGAGAAACGCTTGAGTTCCAGCTTGGGCCTGAAACATTACAGCGTACAAATTTTCGAACCTGTAAAGTGGCTGATTCAGTTAACCTTGAACGTTCTCTCACGCTCCAGAACCGACTCGATGGCCATCTCGTAACAGGCCACGTCGATGGCCTCGGTATTCTCAAAGAACGAATTCAGGAACAGGACTGGGTTACGTGTCGATTCACATGCCCAGAAAACTTACTTGCCCAGTTGGCCGCGAAGGGATCGGTGGCTATCGATGGAGTGAGCCTGACCGTAGTCGATGTCAACGAGACATCTTTCAGTGTCGCCCTGATCCCGCATACCCTAAGCCACACTACCTTAGGAGAACTTGTTGTTGGAGAAGAAGTAAACCTCGAAACCGACCTTATTTCCAAATATGTCTGCCGATGGCTGGAAGCACGTTCATGAAAAAATCAGGCCGGAAACAATCGAAGACGACGCATAAAAAACGATCTGACCGAACACGTCCGGATGGCCTGCCTCCAACTCCGAAAAACGCAAAGAGTGAACAAAGTGTCGCTGCTTCAAACGCCACTCGGCAAACTACTGCTTACCTGAAAAAGCTTTTCTCAGAAGTTGGCTTTTCAATTGACACTAAAAAAGGCCAGAACTTTCTTGTTGACTTAAACCTTCTCGACCTACTTGAGCGAACAGCTGATATACAGCCTGACGACATCGTCCTTGAGGTTGGAAGCGGCACTGCTGCACTCACGGAGCGACTTGCTCGATCTGCATTTCGGGTTGTCACAATTGAAATTGACAGTCGACTTGCAACGTTGGCTCACGACCGGCTTATCGATGTTGACAACGTCCACCTCGTCAACACAGACGTTTTAGCGGGCAAAAACAAGCTATCACCTCATGTTCTCAGTGCATTGGATGAAGCCGAGAAGCAACGACATGCAGCTGGCAAAAAAGGGCGTTTTCTGCTTGTTGCAAATCTTCCCTACTGTGTCGCTACACCAATTATCTCAAATCTCTTGCTGACGAAGCCTTTTTCCTCTGCCACCGTGACTGTTCAATACGAAATGGCTGACCGCATGACCGCTTCGGCCGGTCATCACTCTTACAACGCGCTCTCCATCTGGATCGGCTCGCAATGCCGGAGTGAGATTATTCGAGTCCTCCCGCCTGCAGCATTTTGGCCTCGACCCAAAGTCGACTCAGCAATCGTGCGACTAGACCTAGAAGAACATCGACGCGCGCAGATCTCTAACCTGCAACGGTTTCACACATTTATCCGTGATATCTTTTGCCATCGCAGGAAGGTATTACGTGGTGTTCTTGTGACTCTAGCAGGAGGGAAGAAAAACCCTGACGCAGTGAACCGAATTGATCGGCTGTATGACACGTTTGGACTCGAAAAAAATATACGTGCCGAGTCGATTGACCCTGACACATTCGTACGAATTGAACATGAGTTTTCACATTCGTGATACCGTAGTACAAGCTGCATGAGAACAACAACCACAATGACCACGGTCTCATCTTCCTGAGAAACAAAACCGCATTCACTCACTGAGCTATCCTAAGTACAAAAATTGATCGAAACACAACTAACACATGTCATACGTAACCAGTATGAAAGGAATATTTTGTTATGAAATTTATTGAAATGACCGGCCACGCATTAATGAGCATGATTGAACCGGATGAGGTTTCACCAGAGAAGCTCCAGCAAGTTGGGCTCACCGACACCTGCCTCGTTCGAGTCAATGAACAAGGTGACGTAGAGGTAAGACGACATGACCGCTGGGACCTTATCGGTGGCCTTCTTGGTGGGTTTGCTCCACGGGCAGAGCGTGCCAGCGGCCGCACGTGGGCCTGAAAAGTGTTGAATCTTCCGTATTATACAGGGCTGGTCACGACGAAAGTATCGATTACACCAACTCCCCCGCTATACTTTCTTGCTGGCAGGAAGTTTCTGCCGATTTCAGATTGAGTTGAGGATGTCCCAGCGGATTTCATCAAAAGTGTCGCCGGATGCGTCACGAAAGTTCCATGGAGGAAGTGGAGCTAGTCATAGTGTGCCAGGGCCAGGCGGGCCATAGTTCACCAACAACTGATACCTTACTGCCCGGCATGAAAGGTCTCCTCTGCCGAGGGAGTTGGTCAGGAGAGCCTTCTAGACGTGAATCCGACCCCTTTACCCGAAGGCTCTTTCGCCCCAACCATTGTTGACCTTTTACGTCAACGAGCGGCGTATCGCCCTCATGACAGAGCATTTACATTTCTCGTCGACGGGGAAAACGAAGAACTCAACATTACGTACGCTGAACTTGACCAGAAAGCTCGAACAATCGGTGCCTGGTTGATGGACCAGGACATGTCAGGCAAACGAGTCCTGCTTCTCTACCCTTCGGGTCTTGATTTTATTGCTGCATTTATGGGCTGCCTTTACGGGGGAGCTATTGCCGTTCCCGCCTATCCTCCACGAAAAAATCGCTCGGTTGAACGAATTGAAGCTATTGCAGCTGACGCAAATGCTTCTGTAGCGCTCACTACCCGAGATGTTCTTGACCGTTTCGAGTCTCTTAAGGCCTCCGCACCGAGCCTCGAACATCTCGTATGGCAAGTTAATGATGAACTTGACCAATCATGGTCGAATCGGTGGAATCGCCCTGACATTAAGGGGAGTACGCTCGCTTTCCTCCAATACACAAGCGGTTCTACTGGTACTCCAAAGGGTGTCATGCTAAGCCATGAAAACCTGTTGCATAATTCTCTTCGTATTATGCAAGCCTTCGAAATTACCCGAAGTCAATCAGGTGTCTTCTGGCTGCCAAGCTTTCATGACATGGGACTTATTGGGGGAATTCTTGTTCCACTTTATGGTGGCAAATTTAACGTCCTAATGTCCCCGGTTGCATTCCTCCAAAAACCACTCCGTTGGCTGCAAGCTATTGCAAAATACAGAGCGACCATTAGCGGCGGCCCAAACTTTGCCTATGAACTCTGTGTCCGAAAGACAACGCCCGAACAGAGAGCGTCTCTCGATCTGTCAAGTTGGTCACTTGCATTTAATGGTGCCGAGCCAGTTCGGGCTGAGACGATGAAGGCATTTTCTGAGGCCTTCGCAGTTAGTGGCTTCCGAAACGAGGCCTTTTATCCGTGCTATGGATTAGCAGAGAGCACACTGATGGTGACGGGTGGCATGAAGTTCGAGCCACCAGTCATTCGTCGCTTTGACCCACTTTCAGTTGAGACTGGAATTGTCACTCTTAATGAAAACTCGTCCCCCGACGCACGACAATTTGTTGGCAGTGGACGGGAATTGGATGGGCAGGATGTTCTGATTGTTAACCCACAAACTTTTGAGCCACTTCCACCTGGTCGAGTTGGTGAAATCTGGGTGAGTGGCCCAAGTGTTGCGCAGGGATACTGGAACCGTGCTGACGAAACGAAATCTACTTTTCAAGCAATGCTTAAACTGCCCGCGAACACTGCAGGCCAGGTCGGGCGATGGAAGCCAAACCAAGGACCGTATATGCGGACTGGAGACCTAGGGTTCTTTGACAATGGAGAACTTTTTGTCACCGGCCGTTTAAAAGACCTGATAATTATCAGGGGAAGAAACCACTACCCCCAGGACCTTGAACATTCTGCAGAGGAAGCAAGTCGTCTTGTCCGGCCAGGCTGTGTCGCAGCTTTTGCTATAGAAATAGATGGCCGAGAACGAGTTGTCATTGTGGCAGAACTGGAACGGGGCAAGCGAGAGGAGGCAGATGTCTTAGCCGCATTTGATGCCATCCGCAAGCGTCTTGCTACTGAGCATGAAGTTGCGGCGGAAGCTATTGTTTTAGTGCGACCAAATAGCATTCCAAAAACATCAAGTGGGAAAATTCAGCGACATGCGTGCCGACGTCAGTTTTCAGATGGGTCACTGTCTGTCATCGAACAGTACATTAGTTGGCTCGAACCGACCAGAGATACTATCTCCCCTGAATCTCCACGGCTTGCACGACAGCGGCCTCTCGGAGAGACATCCCACGGGCACAGACCAGACAGAGAACTTCCAACTGAAGTTGTCCAAACTGTCTTCGAGCATGTTCGAAGAATAGCTAAGGAACGTGCCGGCAACCTCACGCTTGATACAAACATCGTCGAACTTGGTCTCGACTCACTTGAACGGATGGAAATTGTTTCAAGTCTCGAGGAAGCCTTTGGTGCACGATTTCCTGAACAGGTTTTGCCTACCATCGAAACATGTCGTGAAGTTACAGAGGCAATTCTTGACCACATGCCACTTGATGGTCATAAACATTCGCATTCTGCCCGTGTTGTGGCAGAGATCACTCCCGACTCGTACGACATCTCACAATTCCCGGAAGTTCGCGCTCTTCAACAGAATTTCGCAATGGTTCGGAATGCTGGTCTCCAGAACCCGTACTTTAGTGTTCATGAAGGCAAAACAACCGACAAGACGACAATAGATGGCCGTGAACTCATTAGCTGGGCGTCCTACAACTACCTTGGCATGTCGGGTGACCCCGTTGTGACTGCGGCGGCAAAGGATGCCCTTGATCATTTTGGCACAAGTGTCTCAGCAAGTCGGCTCGTTTCTGGTGAAAAAACCCTTCATCAAGAACTCGAAAGAGCGTTTGCTGACTTCATAGGCACCGAAGATGCCGTCACAATGGTTGGGGGACACGCAACAAACGAAACGGTTATTGGCCATGTCGTTGGCCCGGGTGATCTCGTGCTCCACGACGCATTTGCCCATAACAGCCTACTCCAAGGCGCAATTCTCTCAGGTGCTCGTCGAAGACCCTTCCCGCACAATGACTATGAAGCAGCCGAAACCATGCTTGCGGAACTTCGGAGCCAATACCGACGTGTTCTCGTTGTTATTGAGGGTATCTACAGCATGGATGGTGATTTCGCTGACCTTCCTCAATTCATCGGTCTTTCGAAACGACACAAGGCGCTTCTGATGGTAGACGAAGCCCACTCACTCGGCGTGATGGGTCCCACTGGACGAGGCATCGGCGAACACTACGGGGTGAATCCCAAGGACGTCGACATCTGGATGGCGACATTATCAAAAGCATTCGGTAGCTGTGGCGGACTCATCGCCGGATCTTCAACACTCGTTGAGTGGCTGAAATACACGGTCCCGGGGTTTGTCTACTCGATTGGTCTTCCACCACCGGCCGCGGGCGCAGCGTTGGGAGCGTTACGTCTCCTACAGGATGAACCGCAACGCGTAGCGAAACTTCAGGAAAATGCAAAACTGTTTATCGAGTTGGCTGGGAAGGCGGGCCTGAACACTGGATCCTCAGGTGGATCTGGTGTGGTACCCGTTATCCTGGGCAACTCAATCAATAGCCTGAAGTTGTCACGGGCACTGTTTGAACGTGGCATCAATGTGCAGCCGATCTTGTATCCAGCAGTGGAAGAAAAAGCAGCTCGACTTCGGTTCTTTATCACAGCAAATCACTCGTTGGATCAAATAAAGAAAACCGTGGCTGCCATGCGAGAAGAACTGGTAAAAATTGACCCGTCGTATGCTGCTCACCTACGCGAAAAAAACTCTCCTATCTCGGTTGCTTAATCACCTTAGACCAACAGCGACATACTTGCAGGACATTTTTCGGGAGCCAGTGATTAAAAGCACACAATAATCACCGGCCAAGTAGGTGGACTATGTTTTTGTTGGAATGCATCGCTATAACGGGTAAATGTCCGAAAACCATGAAACGACTACACACCGACTTGTACTCCCTGCAGATGCGAACCACTATGGCACGCTTTATGCCGGCAGTCTCTTAAAATATGGTCTTGAGGCTGCCTATGCAGCCGCTACACGAGGTGTTGGCCCCGACGCAAACCTTATGCTCCGACGAGTTTTAAGTGTAGAGTGCCGTCGGACTGTACCAGTCGGTACTCTTGTTGAACTACAAGGAGCTATTCTGCAAACACGACAGTGCTATATCGACGTCGGTGTTGTCGGCATGCCTTTAGCGAACGGAGACGTACCATGGATGGATGGACTTTTTGGTTTTGTGCAGGTTGACCAGAAGGGGCTGCCCACTGAATTGCCAGGAAAAATTCAAACGGCTTCCAACACGACGTTTTGGAGTCCCCTTCTCAAACGCCTCGAAGAAACCAAAACTCGTGGTGCAACGGCAGATTGGATGGCCC
>JBDOMQ010000066.1:0-2116 GCA_039831725.1 Pirellulales bacterium | reverse complement strand
AGAGTCTTATCAGGATGTGCTTGGCTTTTTTGAGACAAGAGCTCCTCTGGCGAATTGGCACCAGATCCAAGAGCAAGTGTTTTCGCTATATCATTCACAAAATCCTTGAAGTCAGGACTGCCCGCTACTGGTGCACTCTCACATTTTAGTTCGACAAGAGCGCCAACACCCTTTTCAAGATCAGTGTAGATGGCAAGCCGGCCCATTGAAGTTTCACGATCAGCTCGCATTGCTTGCGTTTTGACACCTTGTTTTCTCAGCCATTCAACGGCTTGTTCTGTGTCGCCACCACATTCAGTAAGTGCTTTTTTACACTCCATCATTGGTAAACCAGTTTTTTCTCGCAGTGCCATTACTGCGGCGGCTGTGACTGCTGCCATTGTTCTTAAGTCCTCATGTCGTGTGAGAGATTGTGTTGAAAAGCAAAATGAGTCGACTCGTCGAAGGAGTGTGGTGTGACGTTTGGAACCGAGCACACACGTCTTCTTGTAGCTACCGAAGCACAAGACAGGTTATGCGGTCTCGCTGATCAGGTTTTTGCAGGATTTGGAGAAGGTGGTGAGACGTTCCCACGTGCTTTTGGTGCAGGCTTCGCTGGTTTTGCATCCGAACTGGCACCCTCATCCTTCGATTGTTTTTTTTCTGCGACGTCCGCCTTACCTTCAAGAATTGCATCTGCCAACCGAGAAGCGACGAGTTCGATCGAGCGAATGGAATCGTCATTACCAGGAATAGGAAGATCAACGACGTCAGGGTCGCAATCGGTATCAATAAGAGCGACGGTTGTGATCCCCATCTTTCGGGCTTCATTGATCGCGTTTTTTTCTTTCTTTGGATCAAAGATAACCAGACATTCCGGCAGTCGGGAAAGTGTGCGAATACCACCAAGATTACGGAGCATTTTTCTGTGCTCTCGTCGCAACGAAGACTGCATTTTCTTTGAATAGTTATGGAAGGCATCAGAAGGAAGTAATTCCTCCAGTTCCTCAAGCCGAGCCAGTCGATTACGAATTGTTCGGAAATTAGTCAGCGTTCCACCAAGCCAGCGCTCACTGACGTAGGGCATTCCACAGCGATTGGCTTCACGTGCAATGGCTTCTTGGCCTTGTCGTTTTGTTCCAACGAACAAAACGAGGCTGCCTGTTGCAGCGACTTGCTTCAGGTACTTCTTACCACGAAGAAGACCACGAATCGTTTCACGGACATCAATGATGTGAATAAGGTTCTTGCGGCCAAATATGTAGGGCCGCATTTTTGGGTTCCAGCGACTCGAGCGATGGCCAAAGTGCACACCAGCTTCGATTAATTCTTGAGCGAGGACATTCGACACGGTAAGAGGTTCACTTTCTGTTGGTATCTGAGAAATCCGTGTACCAGCATTGGGTGACACGACTGCCCAAAATTCAATAATGAAATCCGGCGAGTACTGCAAATATCGGTGTTTTCTGTCATTTGTCAATCCATCAGAGCTTTGGCTCTGCTCCACATAGCGCGCTTTCATGGAGGAAGTGGCTTGAATTCGGCCTATGATCGAAATTAGACTGATCAATTCGGTCAAATACTCAATTTTCACCCGTAGGGTAGACGCCAGCAGGCCGGCATGGCACTCCCAGGCTGAGGCCATGTTGATGCGACACGTTCTTTCTGCAACCGTCCAGAATGTTCCTGGTGTACTTGCCCATATTTCGGGAATGCTTGCTTCCCGCGGCTATAACATCGATAGCCTTGCAGTTGGGGAGACTGATAATCCGGGCTTTTCACGGATGACCTTTGTGCTGCGGGGTGATAATCGTGTTCAGGAACAGGTTCGGCGGCAGCTTGAAAAAATTGTCACAGTGGTCAGTGTCGAGGATATAAGTTCACGGAATTATGTTGAACGCGATCTGATGCTTGTAAAAGTGTCCGCCTCGGCAGGACAGGATCGCTCGAACGTCAGGGGACTGGCAGAAATATTCCGTGGACGAGTTGTTGACGTTGCCGCTGACAGTGTAATTGTTGAGATTTCTGGAACTGAAAACAAAATTGAAGCGTTTATCGATATGATTCGTCCATTGGGCATTATTGAGTTGGTTCGAACAGGCAGGATTGCAATGGTCCGGGGTAGTAGCCCAAGTTG
>JBDOMQ010000118.1:0-10223 GCA_039831725.1 Pirellulales bacterium | reverse complement strand
GTTCCCAGTGCGTTGAAATTCAATAACAGTGTCGACAAGCGCTTCTTCTGTGCCATTTTGTGAAATTTCTACAGAGACTTCTGGATTCGAAACCGAGAGTAATCGGCGTTCTTCCAACTGCTCAAGTGGCGCAAGGCGAGGACGAAGATTTTTGCGACGTGGTTTTTCTGTCACCACTTTTCGGAATCTTAACGGCCAGAAGTTCATGTTTCAAACAACCCTGCACAGCCTTATTAGGAGGAGAACACCAAAGCATGGGTGGATTCATACACTCGTGTATACGCATTTCCTGCCAGAAAGGTTCGCTAACTCCGGCGTTTTTTCTATACGAGGGACGCCGACAAAAGTTACACGCTACTTAATTTCGTGCTAAAAAATGCTAGTTTTCTCTCATTACTCCTAATGCCCCAACACTTCTTTCGTAACTTATTTGGGGGGTTCTGTCAATTTTTAGGTGTTGTCGAAAAAAAACGGGTATTTAGCCCGCATTAACACCCGTTCAATGGTACAAATCGCGTGAAATTCTAGGTTTCGTCAACTCGAAATCGGCTCACTTTCTTTGTCATTCCATCGATAGCCTCCTCCATATGGACTGAGGCCTTCCGAAACTCGGCTAGAGTCTCAGTTGCAGCTTTTGAATTGTCGGAAAGCGAGACGAGGTTTTCGGCAATCTGGGTGGCACCAGAAGTCTGGGCTTGCATGCCCTCGTTGACCTGATCGAAGCGTTGATTCAAACCCTGCACTTTATCAATAACAGTTGAGAATTGCTCACTGATGCTACTCACTTTTTGAACGCCTGTTTTAACCTCTGCTGAAAAGCGGTCCATCTGCATAACACCGGCAGCAACAGCTTGTTGCATCTGCTCAACGAGTCGTTCGATATCAAGTGTGGCGACAGCAGTCTGGTCAGCAAGTCGACGAATTTCGCGGGCTACTACAAGGAAGCCGTGCCCGTACTCACCAGCTTTCTCAGCTTCAATTGCGGCATTGATAGAGAGTAAATTTGTCTGGTCAGCCACTTTTGTAATTGTTGTAATAACAACATTGATGTCCTCTGCTCGCTGTCGGATAAGTGAAAGTCGTTCAGAAAATTCACCTGTCGCTGATTCCAGATGTGACATTGTCTGACCAACGCCGGTAAGATCTTCACGGCCTGCTGAGGCAACGTCGGCAGTATCAGTGGCAACCTCAGCAACGTCAGCCATAGTCTCGCCAAGCTCTTTCCCGGTGACTGAAATTTCACGACTGGCCACAGCGGCTTCACCAGTGCTTTTTTCAAATGCTTGAACAACGGACTCTTGCTGACTCGATGCCGTTGAGAGTTGTTTCGCTGTCGAAGTCAATTCAACCCCCGATCGCTTGACCTGAGAAACGATCTCGCGAAGACTTCCGGTCATTGCATCAATATCATGAAGTAATTGACCAGATTCATCCGTGCAGGAGATCGTAGTCTCTTCAAGAACAGCTCCCGTCAGATCACCCTCGGCAACACGCTGGGCTGCTTTTGCAGACTGCTCAATCCGTCGCGTGAGGCTGGCAGTTAACCAGTAAATGAGTCCGAGAACTGTTGAGAATCCAATGATGGCTACAGCGAGTGTAAAAAGAAGGGGTCCGCTGATCTTTGCGATGACATCTTTTCGAGGTAGTTCCATCACAACGGTCCATGAACCTGTGGGAACTTCTTTTGCGGCATAGAAGCATGTTTCTTTTGACAATGGGTCAGTGTCAGAGAGAAGATCTGTCGTAATGGACGGCCCTGTACTGCCATCGTGGAACTTTTTTAAGATGGTCGCGTATTCGGTATCACTAATTTTTTTTGTTTTCATGTCGGCGCCATCAACAGTGGAGGCGATGACGGACCCGAGGCGACTGACTAAAATAATATCGATGTTCCAGCCAGCGTCCTTCTGCCGAGTCTTAATAGCTTCAAGGTCTTCTGTCAGTTGGTCAAGTGCACGATCAACGCCGGCAACGCCAGCAAATTTCCCATCGATCATGATGGGGAAGGTTTGCTCGACCATGAATTTCCCCTCATAGTCGTAAGGCTCGGTCACCATAGCCTTATCTGTCTCTGCTGGATTTTCAGCCCGCTTTTTGCAGCCTTCGTAATAGAGTTTTTCAAGACCAACAAGAGGTTCGAGGCTTATCTTGCTATCATCCGACAGCTCACGGAAGTAATAGGGAAGGAATCTTCCATTTTCGCCAAGTGCCTCTTTTGGCAGCGAATTGATTGCTTGTGAATCCAAGCCATCAGCATCTGGTTCATATCCGAAATAAGCGGCGGTAAATTGCGGGTTTCCTTCAAGGACTGATTTTGCAAGTGCCATGGAATCTTCACGCTCGCCAAAGAGCCCATGTTCGGCTGCCATTGCCATAGTGCGAGAAGCAGTGACCGCTTGAAGCGTGCCACGATCAATCTCTGTGGCGATAACAGCTGTGCGTTCACGAAGTATTTCTTCAGCAAGTTCTAAAAGTGCATTTTCAACACTTTCAGAGTTTGTGATGTGAATAACCGTAAAAATAATGGCTGCGGGCAGAATGCCTAGCAGCAACATACGGTTTCGAATGCCAAGGTTTGGTATTTTCATGAGCTGAATCTGACGAGACCGGAAGCAGCGGGTAAGGTGTGCCGTGAGAAAACGGAGATGTTACAGGAGCTATAGAATAGGCTACCTTGTAAAACTGTTCCGGTCAGGAAGAAAAGTCAGGCGATTCACCAATTTGCTGATCCATACAATCATTAAAGTCGGATTTTGTCGGTTTGAGCGGCTCGCGTCGCCAAAAGTATTTGAAAACCTCTGAGGAGTGAATGGCTTCAGCACCGAAATGAATCTCATGAACACTGCGCAACACCAAGACCCAACGGCCGACTGGCGGCTTCAGGATTACACAGCCGTTCTCTTTGATTGTGACGGCACCCTCGCCGATACGATGCCTGCCCACTATCGAGCCTGGCTTCATGTGACAAAACACCATGGTATTCTGTTTGATGAAGACCGTTTCTATGCTCTTGGTGGTCGGCCGACGCGAGACATTCTTGCAACACTCGCGACTGAAGCATCGATCGAAATTGATCTTGATCAGGCATCAGAGATGAAAGAGGCAGCTTTTCTTGAGCAGGTGAAGCATGTCAAGGCAATAGACCCTGTGATTGCTGCAGTTCGGCGTGCCCACGGACATGTTCCTGTGGCGGTCGTTACGGGTGGATATCATGATGTCTGTGAGAAAATTCTTCACCAGATCGGTATTCGTGAATTTTTTGACTGTATTGTCGCCAGCGAAGACACCGACCGACACAAACCAGACCCTGATCCGTTTCTTGAGGCAGCCCGCCGCCTTGGTGTGGCCCCAGAAGGATGCCTTGTGTGGGAGGATAGTGATCTTGGTATCGAAGCGGCTCGTCGAGCAGGAATGAGTTGGATTGACGTACGATCATTTCATCAACCAGAACGACTGACGTGACGAAACCCTCAGCTGGTACCGGAGGCGTACAGTGGCCGCAAATCACGACGACAATAAATCATTGCCTTTGAGTGAGTCAGTTACTGCGCAGGATATACTTGATGCAGCAGAGCGAATTGCAGATGGTATCTATCGTTCTCCCTGCCCACCGAGTATCCCGCTTTCGGAACTCACTGGCTGTGACGTTTTCTGCAAACTCGATCTGCTGCAGCGAACCGGGTCATTTAAGGAGCGTGGTGCACGAAACGCTCTTTTGCTTCTTGAGGAATCACAAAAAAAGCGTGGTGTCGTAGCAGCTTCAGCAGGAAATCATGCCCTTGGGCTGGCTTATCACGGAAAGTTGCTGAAGATACCGGTGACTGTCGTGATGCCGCGATTTGCACCTTTGGTGAAGGTCGCAACCTGTCGGCGGCTTGGTGCAAACGTGCTGCTTTACGGAGAAACCTTTGAGGAGGCACGGCAACGGGCAATCGAAATAGCATCTCGTGATGGTCTGCGGTTGATCCACGGGTTTGACGATGCAGAGATCATTGCAGGGCAGGGGACAGCGGCAGTTGAGATTCTGGAAGATGTCCCAGACGCGGATGCTATCGTCGTGCCAACAGGTGGTGCAGGCCTTCTGGCTGGTGTTGCTATTGCCGCAAAGGCTCAACGCCCAGATATCAAGATCATTGCCGTCGAGGCAGCTGCAGCGGCAAGTTTTACGGCGTCACTTGCAGCAGGAAAACCAGTGGATGCACCTGTCCGACCAACACTTGCTGATGGCCTTGCCGTTGGCAGAGTAGGGGATCGATCATTCGCGTTAGCTGCTCCACGTGTGGATCGTGTGTTGACAGTTGATGAACGGACACTTTCTCTAGCAGTATTGCGCTTGCTTGAGCTTGAAAAAACATCATGCGAGGGAGCAGGTGCAGCAGCATTGGCGGCACTCATGGGAGAAGCAGGGCAGGAGTTGAAGGGTCGCAAGGTGGTCCTGCTGTTATGTGGTGGGAATATTGACCCGACAGTCCTTCACCGAGTGATTGATCATGGTCTTGCGGTTGATGGCAGGTTGTGGCGATTTACTGCAACGGTCAGTGACCGACCCGGAGGAATGGCAAAACTGACTCAGGTCATTGCTGACGCCGGGGCGAGTGTTCTGGAAATTAATCATGATCGAGCGTTCTCTGGTCCGGAAGTCTTTTCTACGACAGTCGAAGTGACCGTGGAAACCGCTGACCAAGATCATATAGAAGCCCTTCATAAGCAGCTTTGTGACGCCGATTTCGAGGTGATTTCTGCCACCGGGTCGTATTGATGCCTGGCTTTGCCGATCGTGTCGACTTTGACGGCATTATCTATCGGTTTCATCAAAAGCCTTCCAGCGAGCCGATTTCTGTTATTTGACGTGGCGAGGCCGGTCGCCACTACGCTCTATGGAGGCGGGTATGAGCCATGCAGCAAGCTTGGTGAGAAATGGCGTGACAGTTCATGTCAAGCAAAGTTCAAAGAGTGAACGAGGGTTGCCTGTGCAGGAACACAAACGACTGCGGGAAGAACTACTACGAAAAATTGTTGTTCGGGAACGAGAGCGACAGCTTTTGCGAAAAATGTCGCAGTGATTGTATGCCTCATGTTGGCTGGAGAAAACGATGCATCAATCCGGCCTGGTAGCTGAGAGAATGGGCCGATTCATAGGCCTGGTCTTCATGCTCTTTTTTGCAGCCGTGATAAATTTGCATGGTATTGGTCGTGGAGCATATGGGCAGCAACCTTTTGGCGCAGGTGGCTGGAGTGGAGGCCAGCATGTGCAGCCATTCGATCCGGAACTTTTTTCAGATTACTTGCTGAGTGATCAAACTCCGCATCCTGCCGTAGCGAGAATCATAGCCCCGGAATCTAACGGTGTGTCCTTAGGCTCTGGTGTGCTTGTAGATGTCAATGGGTCTCAGGGGTTAGTGCTCACAAACTGGCATGTGATTCGAGACAGTCGGTCAGCAGTGCTCGTGCAGTTTGCAGATGGCTTTCAGTCGGCTGGAACGGTGATCCGATTTGATGAAGCGTGGGATCTGGCAGCCATTTCAATTTGGAAGCCGAAGGCGACCCCAGTGCCATTGGCACAACGAAACCCAATTCCGGGAGAACCGCTTTCCATTGCTGGGTATGGGCGGGGAGCCTACCGGGAACAGAAGGGGCGTTGCACAGAATATCTGTCACCCGGATCAGGATATCCGAAGGAACTTGTCGAGTTGCAGGCACCGGCACGACAGGGCGACTCTGGTGGTCCGATTCTGAGTGCTGATGGCAGATTGGCAGGTGTTCTTTTCGGTGAAGGTGACGGTCGAACCGTGGGTAGCTGTGTAAGTCGTCTTCGAGTTTTTCTGGCCAGTGTTGGGTCTGACGGATTTGAGACACCACCGTATTCGGTCGCAGCAGGCACAACTCACCAGATTCAAAAACAGCCAATGCCATCCACTGAGCGGGCGATGCCACCTGTTCAAGCTTTGCAGCCTTCTCGGCAAAGTCCTCGTATGTATCCAGCAACTGTTTCATCACCAGTGCAGCCAATGCCGCAGACGGTTGCAATGCCCTATCAGCCGATAAACCAGCCGCCGATAAACCAGCAGCCGACTGCTCTGTGGTCTCTATTGGGAGATTTCCACATGTCAGATGCGGTGAAGGCTCATTTTAATATATTTACCAATACAAAAGCGTTGTTAACCGCAGTTGGCGGCCTGTCTCTGATGCTTTATGGCTTGCGACTGATCTGGCGCAGTCGACAACAGATTTCGTAAGCATTGCAAAAGACAGGCAGGCCTGAGCGAGGCCTCATGCCCGGCTCAAGCTGCCTTCTCCGCCTATGTATGGTCAGGACTTTGGTTTCTTTGTAACCGTAGCTTTGGTAATTGTTACCTCTTGCTGGGGTCGATCACCAGCACCGGTTGGAACACTGCCGATCGCCTTAACAACCTGAAGGCTGGCATCATCTGCTGTCCGACCGAATGCAGTGTACTGACCGTCAAGATGAGGGACTTTTTCTAAGCAGATAAAGAACTGACTGCCTGCTGAGTTTGGGTCACTTGTTCTCGCCATTGAGAGAACGCCTGGCTCGTGGGGGGTGTCGTTAAATTCTGCATCAATTTCATAGCCTGGTCCACCTCGGCCACTTCCTTCTGGGCAGCCTCCTTGGATCATGAATCCGGGGATGATGCGATGGAAACAGCCGTTGTCATAAAACCCACTTTCAGCGAGGGCAACCAGATTGCGGACATGGCCAGGAGCATTTGCAGCGTCAAGCATCAGTTGAATCGGGCCGGCGGATGTTTCAATTGTGACTTCATAGTCGAAACCATCAAGATCAACCGCTTCAGCGGCTTTTTGCAATTCACTGGCAGAGGGCTTTGCCATTCGTTCTCCTTCTCGAGATACTAAAGGTAGGGGTATACATGCTACTATTATGACAGTGCTTCAGCAGAACAGTCAGTAAACCAAAGTCTATGCAAAACCAATCTGACACCACATCGCTCGGAAGTGATCTTTCAGGTCGCACTCTTGGAGGATATCGACTCCTTCACAAACTTGGAAGTGGCGGCATGGCAGACGTGTACCTTGCGGAACAAACGTCACTCAATCGTCGGATTGCAGTGAAAGCACTCCGTCCTGCAACACTGATGCATCCTGAGGCAGTTAACCGTTTTGCCCAAGAGGCCCGTGCAGCCGCAGCACTTGTTCATGGGAATATTGTGCAGATTCATGAAGTCGGCTGTATCGAAGGCATCCATTTTCTGGCTGAAGAGTTTGTTGCGGGTCCGTCTCTTCGCGCATGGCTTAAAGAGCACGGGCCGTTGGGGCCTGATGCCGTACTGAGTGTCTTGATGCAGGTGGCGGCGGCGTTGGACTGTGCGGAAGGTGGCGGTATCGTTCACAGAGACATCAAACCAGAGAACTTACTGTTAACGCCACGGGGAGAGGTCAAAGTTGCTGACTTTGGATTAGCAAGAGTCCTTCATGATAATTTAGAACTGACACAGACTGGCATGGCGATTGGCACGCCTTTGTATATGAGCCCAGAACAATCGCATGGTGGAGAAGTTGACGCTCGTAGTGACCTCTATTCACTTGGTGCGACAGCCTACCATCTTGTGGCTGGCCAACCTCCTTTTCGCGGGACAACTGGTATCGCTGTTGCGTTGGCTCATGCAAAAGAACCATTGGAGCCATTAACGCATGTGCGTCCAGATTTTCCTGTAGCAGTTGCCGATGTAATTGAACGATTGCTTGAGAAAGACCAAGACAAGCGTTTTCAGAGTTCGAGTGAACTTCTTGATGCGGTGGAACCCTTAATTGCGCAGAGAGCACCGCCGTCTCGTACAACTGCGTTGCCTCTTAGCTGGAACCCTGAGAAAACTTTTGGTTTAAAGTTTTCAAGAGACCGTCTTGCGAAGTCAACCGTCTCTGCATCACAGAGTTATAGAGAGACAAGTAACCCTGCGAGTACGGTCGCGTCGGCAACGGCGATGTTAAAGGCATCCCTTGACCGAGAGGAAATCGACAGAATTGTTTCACGTCGAGTGTGGGCAGTAACAGGTGCACTAGCAGCATTTGGTTTTGTAGTTGGTTTTGCAGTTGGAAGGCGACGTCTGCCTCCGCCAGGCCGGCGGCCTCCTGTTCGTCCTCGACCGAATACGGAGTGATGTTTCAGGAGTTTTTGGGCCAAAGGCTTGAAAAGAGCTGGTTCGGCCGGTACCGTCAACCGGGTCTGCCACGCCCCCATCGTCTAGTGGCCTAGGACATCGGGTTCTCAGTCCGAAAACAGGGGTTCGACTCCCCTTGGGGGTATTCTTTTATCCATATATATAGTGGAAAACTGCTAATTCGACCAAAATGTGTCGAAATTGTGTCGATTTACTCTCGATTGAATCGGCTCGATGTCGAACTGCTGAAAACCAATCCTGATTGGGATACTGAAGAACGTCGTGATGAGATGAATCACTTTCTCGCAGGTGTGTTGATTCTTGAAGCGAATTCGTTGAGAGAAAATCCGTCCGGCCCCAAAAGCCTCAACAGGAATCAGTTTTTCAAAGAACCGATCAAAATCGACGGCTACTACTTCGTGCCTTCTGGTAAACCGGGATTGGGTTATGAATACGATGAGAGATTTGTTGTGAGCCGGCAACGTTTGGCGTAGTGGACTCCGGCTAATAGTCGAACCGGTGATGTGTTCTTCCTGGGATGCGTAATTGCACGTACCTCTTACTCATTTTGATTTCTTCCAAATCGGCGACCCTTTGTAAACGGTGCCGACTTCGTAGCGAGGATGTGGCGTGACTGCTTTGTCCATGTAGGCGGCGATACGGTTGACGACATTGGGGTGAGATGCGGCCACGTTGGCGGTTTCTCCGATGTCCGCCTCTAAGTCGTAAAGTTCAATGATCTTGCCGTTCTTGACGCTGCGGATGCCTTTCCATTTTCCGATTCGGGCGGCTTGCCCGTACTGCTTGCCGCGACAGTGGCCGTAGTCCCAATACAGCGGCGGGTGTGGTTTGGACATTGGATTTCCCAGGAACGCGGGCAGAACCGAGATCCCGTCGAGGTTCTTCGGGACTTCGGCGCCGGCGAGTTCCGTGAAGGTTGGGAACATGTCCACGAAGGCAATGACCTGGGTGCTGACTTTTCCGGCAGGAATGGTCTCGGGCCATCGTGCGATGAAGGGAACACGGATGCCGCCTTCGGTGAGGTCGCGTTTGTACCCACGCAGCGGACCGTTGGTGTCGAAACGTTCGTGGATGGTTTTGTGGCCGCCATTGTCGCTGCTGAAGATGAAGAGGGTGTTGCTGGCGAGGCCCAGTTCATCGATGAGGTCGATGATCCTACCGACATCGCGGTCGAGCAAGTGGACCATGGCGGCGTACTTCTTTGATTTCTCGTCCCAGGGCCTGTCCGTGTAGGGATCGGTGGACGGCACGCTGAATCCGTCAGGGTCCTCATCTTTTGCAGAAAAGTGGGGCAGTCCATAGGCGCCGTAGAAGAAGAACGGTTGGTCGGACGAGTCGCGGATGAAGCGAAGTGCCCGCGCCGTAAGCAGATCGTGGGAGTAATGTTCGCGGGTCACGGTGTTGCCAGTCAGTTCAAGGCGTGTGTCGGCGTTATCGAGGTACTCGGGATAGTAGTAATGGGCATGATCCTGATTGAGGTAGCCGAACCAGCTGTCGAAACCCTGGTTGGTGGCGCGTCCTTCAGTTCCCGCATCGCCGAGGGACCACTTACCAATTCCGCCGCAACGATAACCTACGTCTTTCAATAATTCGGCAACCGTGATGTCCTTGTCCTGAAGGTAGGTGTGATAGTGAGGAACATTATCGCGGGCGACGGTGTGACCGTTGTGCAGTCCGGTCATGAGGACGCAGCGAGCTGGCGTGCAAACCGGACCTCCGGAGTAGGCCTGAGTGAATCGAATCCCTTCTTTGGCCAGCCGATCAATGTTGGGAGTGGCGATAGTTTTGCCGCCGTAGCAACCGGGGTCGCCATAGCCAAGGTCGTCCGCAAGAATGAAGACGATGTTGGGCCGAGTTTGGGGAGAGGCGCCATGTAAAGGCGCGAGGATACCGAACAGACAGAGGATGAAGACTGTGGATTTCATTTCCAGTTCAATGCGGATTGGTCGACGGTTTGTTCCCAGTTAGCCAGCGCTCGCTGTAAGCGGCTGACGAGTTTGGGATGGTTAGCGGCGATGTTGGTGGTTTCACCAAGATCGGTAGTAAGGTCGTAGAGTGCAGGTGGCT
>JBDOMQ010000142.1:0-10232 GCA_039831725.1 Pirellulales bacterium | reverse complement strand
CAGGAGCTGGTGTAAAAGCGGGTCAGATTTATGGAACCACTACTTCGGACGGAAAACATGCGGACGAGAATGTTGTGGATGTCACAGATTTCAACGCATCCATAGCATGGCGGCTTGGGATTGATCCAAATCTCGAAGAAAAGGCAGCCAGTGGCCGACCCTTTGAGTTAGCTAATAAAGGCACAGTGCGAAGGGAACTGTTCGGCTAAGTGTTAAGGCGAAGCTTGGTGTTAAGGCGAAGCTTGGTGCGAACAAAAGTTTCGATTCCCGTAACGTATGAATTGAAGAATCCCTCGATGCATTGCGGTGATACTCATATCTGAACTGTGCCCTGTACCCTCACCGTTGTGTAGGGAGATGCGACAATCGGAAAGTATCCCAATATCAATGCGAGGCTCCTAGTGAAAGCAGAAGTGGTGAAAGCCGTACGGCAATGCATCGTTACGGGCAATGAACGTCATGCGTAAAAAAGAACGAGGTAAAAAGAATGATGAATCCAAAAATCACCCGAAGAAAAACACTTAAGGCGTTCAGTGGCGTAGCATCAGGGGGTATGGCCGGCTGTTTTACCTCCGTTGTGCGTTCCGAGGAACGTCGCTCGCCGAATGAACGGCCACGAGTGGGCGTCGTTGGCAATGGAGGCATCGCTCGTTCGCATGCCAAAGGGCTGAAACCGCTTGCCGATATTGTGGCGATTGCCGATGTAGATAAACAGCATCTTGAGCAATACAACGCCGAACATGCTGGCGGGAACGCTACGCAATACACCGACTACCGTGATCTGATTGATACGAAAGGTATTGATGCCATTTTTGTCTGTACGCCAGACCATTGGCATGTGAAGATTGCGATCGACGCCATGCGTGCCGGCAAGGACGTCTACTGCGAAAAGCCTGCCACGCTGACAATTGACGAAGGTCGCACGCTTGGCCGTGTCATCAAGGAAACGGGCCGCGTTTTGCAAGTGGGTACACAACAACGCAGCAGTAAAAAATTTCAAACGGCAGTGGCTCTGGCGCATTCGCAGCGTCTCGGCAAGATGAAACGTGTGACTGTAGCCATTGGCTCTGGTCCCAAAGGCCCCGCGTTCGACACGTCCAGTCCGCCATCGAACCTGAACTGGAATATGTGGCAGGGCCAGACGCCCGGTGTCGACTATATTGCACAACGTTGTCATGGGAACTTTCGCTGGTGGTATGAATACTCCGGTGGCAAAATGACGGACTGGGGCGCCCATCATGTCGACATTGCCCAGTGGGCTATCGCACCGGATCTGCATGGACCTGAGTCAATCGAATTGGTTCACGCTGAGCACCCGGTGGCGTTTGAAAATGGGGTGCCAACGGTCAGCAATACCTACAACACGGCAACATCGTTCAAAGTGCGATGTGTCTTTTCGGGTGGTGTTGAGATGTTCATCGTCAACGATGCCAAAGATCTCGGTTTTGATAACGGCATCATGTTCGAAAGTGACGGGGGGCGTTACTTTGTAAATCGGGGTAAGTTGACCGGTAGCCCTATTGAAGACCTTGCCAAAAATCCACTGCCGGAAGACCTGTTTACCAAATTGCGAAAAGGCCAAGATAAGCTTAGTCATCGTGCGAATTTTTTCGCGTGTTGCGATTCACGCGACACTCCGATTTCTGATGCCGAAAGCCATTGTAGACATCTCAATACGTGTCATCTGTCGAACATCGCCGTTCGTCTGGGACGATCGCTTAAGTGGGACGCTACCAAGCAGCAGGTCGTTGGTGATGAACAAGCCAATGCGTTTCAGAAACGCGTGCAGCGAAAGGGGTTCGAAGTTGTTTAAAACGACACTCGAAACGCAGGACATTTTTCATGAAACATCACATTGCATTAACCATTGTCCTCAACGTTCTACTGGCCTGTCAAAACTGCCTGGCTTCAGAGGTTCAGCACCACAAGGTCCACGCGGAACCTCTGTCCAGAATTGCGGATGACGTTGTTAGACAGACAGTTTTCGATCTACCTGCCACCAAGACCGATGCCCAGCCGACTCGCTACAACTTATGGATGTATCAGAATTTCATGCTTCTGGAGGGAATGGATGCATTGGGTGAGGTGACGGGTAACGAGGAATACAAGAGATATGCGAGCTGGAACATCGACTTCTTCGCTGCCTGGCAGTCTGAATTTGGTGACACGATGGCAGCGGGTCCTAAAAGCTATTCCAGGCCACGTGAAATGTGGCATTGCGGAATGATCGCGGCATTTGCTGAGCGGCAACGGATCCAGCCAAACCCGGAGTTTGTGAAAGGAATGGCGACGTTTGATGCCCTACTCGAAAAGGCACCGGCTTTTAAAGATGGTGTGCTCGTTCGAAAGAAGTCGGGAAACCGTGGGTTAGGACTTCAGATCGATGACCTTTACATGATCACTCCGTACTGGTGCCGGAAAGCGGAACTGCTGAAGGATCCCAAGTGGTTGGATCGAGCCATCGAGGAGTCCCTAGACTACTTCGATTATCTATGGGACAAAGACGACAAACTGATGCATTGCCTGTGGCTCGAAGAAAACAAGGCACCCTACGGCCTGTATTGGGGGCGGGGAAATGGCTGGTACATCATGGCCGTTACTGATCTGCTCACCTTCATCCCTCAAGACCACCCGAAACGGAATGAAGTGCTGGAGGACTATCGCACCTTTATAAATGGGATCATTCGCAGACAGGGCAAGCGTGGTCTTTGGCATCAAATTCTCGATCGCCCCGACGTTTACCCTGAGGCCTCATGCTCGGGCATGTTCACCTACTGCATTCTGAAAGGAGTCAATGAAGGGTGGCTGGATTCGAGTTTCCACGAAGCCGGAACGAAGGGCTGGCGAGGGCTCTTAACCTTAGTAAATGATGAAGGTGAGATTACCAGAGTCTGTCCAGGCTCCGATATAAGTGAAGACCCAAATTACTACTTGAAAACCAAGGCTCCGAAATCACACGATCAGCACGGCATCGGTCCGTTTCTGCTTGCTGGCGCAGCATATTTACAAGCAAACAAGACGCTGAAAGCGTTGGATAAATCCGCGCCTTAGAAAGACACACCATGAAACATCACGTTGCATCAATCATTGTTCTCAACGCTCTACTGGTCTGGCAAAACTGTCTGGCTGCAGAGGCTACGCATCATAAGGTAGACGTCTGTGTGTATGGCGGCACAGCCAGTGGTGTGATGGCAGCATTGGCCGCTGACAAAGATGGGGCGAATGTCATTCTTGTCGAACCAAGTCGCTGGCTTGGTGGCATGACTGGTGGAGGTATCAACCATCTAGACTGGGGCAAAGGTAATACGGTCGGCGGCTCGACCTATAAAATTTTGATGGAGGGAGTCAAGGAGCAACCAAGAGCTCATGGCGGACATGCCGTACAAGGTGTCGGTAACAAAGAGTATCGTGAGCGATTCAAGAAAGCTGTTGAGGACCGCGGAATCACAGTGATCTACAACCACCGCGTCGGTAAAGTCCAAGTAAACAACAGAACAATTGACTCGCCGACACGCAAAGAGCCGATTGCAATGAACGAGTCCATCGCTGAGAGCGAGGAGGTCAAGGTTATTCAGTCCATTACGCTGGACTACGCACCGGTCGATGAAACAGGCTGTCCCATACCTGAACCAGAGAAGCGGAATGCCATCACGGTCTCTGCGAACGTGTTTATTGATTGTTCGTACGAGGGTGACGTACTCGGGCTGAGCGGCGTCAGCTACACCTGGGGCCGTGAGTCACGCGAGCACTACGATGAATCACTTGCCGGAGTACGTCCGAGCCTTTGGGTTCATGACATCGACCCCTACATCGAACCCGGTAATTCTGAAAGTGGATTGGTCCCATTCGTGCAAGATCGGAAGATCGGTCCTTTGGGCAGTGCTGACTCGTTGTCGATGGGCTACTGTTTTCGCCACGAGTTCGATATGAGCGGGAAGGGCATACCTATTCCTGAGCCAACGAATTATGATCCAGCCGAATTTGAAGTGTATCGCCGAGCCATTCGCGATGGTGTCGATATTTTTTCAAATCGACATATGAGAACGACACTTGACAAGTTCACGGTGCATAAGAAGGCACCGTTTGTCGGTGGTGCCCAGTCGAATCGTAATCTGATGGGGTCAACTGTTTACGGGTGCAACGCGAGCTACCCGAATGGTGATTGGGAAACACGGTCGAAGATCTGGAAGTTTCACCAGGATTTTCTGGTCAACTCGATCCACTTTGCAAAGACGGATCCTTCATTGCCAAAAAACATGAAGCAGCGTGCGATGAAGACCTCCTTCAGGAAGGGCGTGTTTGATGAGACCGGCGGCTGGCCTCATCAGTTGTATGTCCGCCAGGCCCGTCGGATGGTTTCATCGTACGTCGTAACGCAGAAAGACCTGGAGGGAAAGACTGACCCACCGCATACCGTTGGCCTTGCAGCCTATGGGGTTGATGATTGGCCGTACGCTGTTGTCGTGGAAGATGGCAAAGTCGCTCTGCAAGGAGGTGCTTTTTCCATCGTCTATTTAGATAATGGAAAATACAACGGCAGCTATAAGATTCCGTACGAAGCCATCGTGCCGCGGAAGGGCGAGTGCGATAACCTGATCGTGCCCGTCTGCGTCTCGGCAAGTCACATCGCCTTTACGTCGCTTCGTATGGAACCTGTCTGGATGGTCCTCGGTGAATCAGCAGGTGTGGCCGCCGCCATGGCGGTCGATGCTGATATCCCCGTGCAAGACGTTCCTTACGATACGCTTCGGCAGAAGCTTGACGCGTTGGAACAGAAACTCGAACGAGTTCAGGAGTCGATTCACGATCAGCAAAAGCCTGACCAGTCAGTCCGTTGGCAGTCGCAGAAAGACTGGAATAGTGAAAAGAAAGGGTGGGAGTGGCTGTTTCCTCATATCGACACAAACTCTGACGGCACGATCTCAGTTGAAGAGTATCGCGACTTCCAGAAATTCAAGACAGAGCATGAGGACTGGGAAAAAACACTTCGGGGAAAAAAGAAACAGGCTTCAACTGGGAGGTTGAATCGCGACACTCCGAACATTGTCTTGATTTTTGCTGATGACCTCGGGATCGAAGCGCTCAACACATTTGGCGGCCATGGTGTCCGAACGCCGCATATCGACAAACTGGCAGAAAATGGAATGGTGTTTACCCATTGCTTTGCGAATCCGGCGTGCTCTCCTTCGAGAGCCGAAATCATGACGGGTACCTATCCGAGGTTCACCGGTATCAAGCATGTGCTGGCGAAGTGGAGCGATGACACCTACCTGGATCCGAAGCAGTTCAATAGCTTTGCCAATCAACTGAAAAAAGTGGGATACGCGACTGCGATTGCCGGGAAGTGGAATGTCTCATGGCTTGAACGCAACGATACGGTCGAGGCTTTTGGCTTTGATGAACATTGCCTCTGGCAAATGTTTGATCGAAACGGCAACAAGAGGTCACGCTACTACCAGCCGCATTTCCGTATGAACGGCAGCGTTGAAGAAGAGGCGATCGCCGACCAATTCGGCCCAGAGGTTCTGGCAGATTTCATGATCGACTTTATGAAACGAAACAAAGGTGGACCATTTTTACTCTATTATCCAGCGCTGTTGGCTCACACTCCCTACATCAGAGTTCCAGGTAGCGCTGCGACCAGTCGGCTTTCTGATTCAGAGCAGAAAAACGGCCCCGAGTGTTTTCCTGAAATGGTTGAGTACCTCGACAAGAATGTCGGGCGGCTGGTGAACGCTGTTGATGACCTTGGTATCAGCAACAACACGATCATTCTCTTTTGCGCAGATAATGGCACGCATGGCCCAGTGACTTCTGTCTGGGGAGTGAACCGCACCAGAATCAAGGGCGGCAAGATGACGATGACTGATCGAGGTTCACGAGTTCCCCTCATTGTTAGGTGGCCGGGAACTGTTGAGTCAGGCACACAGTGTGATGATCTAGTCGAGCTGGCAGATTTTCTTCCAACATTTGTGGAAATTGCTTCAGCTCCAGAGCCGATGCAACGCGTTCACGGACAAAGCTTCTTGCCGCAACTAAGAGGAGAAGATGCTCCTTCAAAAGAATGGGTGCACGTCGAGTATAAAAATAAACGATACATCAGAACTAAGGACTGGATCTATACCGACAAGGGAACGTTGACCAAAGTCAACAAGTTCGGTCAGCCGGAGAATGACCTGGAAGAACAAAATGATCAGTCGGCAGTCCGTGATGAATTGAGAAAGATATTTGCTTCAATCGATAAGGTGTAATGTAATAACGAGCCATCCCAGAAATTGTAGATTTATCACAAAAGAGGGGGGCGGTTCTTTTGAAAAACTTGCAAAATTTGTGACCACGGAGGGCTCTCGCGGAATAAACATCAATTCCGGAAATAGAAATCATGAAGCATCCATACCGAGCAATTCTTATTTGGTTTTTATTCACAGGTGTCTTTGCCTCGGTGCTCTTTGCTGAAGCAAAAGCCGGTGAGAAACCCAATGTGATCCTGATCATGTGTGATGATCTTGGCTGGGGTGATGTTGGTTTTAATGGCGGAACTCACATTCGTACTCCACATCTCGACGAAATGGCGGCCAACGGCCTTAATCTTACTCGCTTTTACGCCCAGGCGCCGGTGTGTTCGCCAACACGTGCGTCGGTGGTGACAGGCCGGCATCACGATCGTACTGGAATCTATACAGCCAACAATGGACACCTGCGTGAAGGAGAGTTCACTCTTTATGAGGCTCTTTCTTCAGTGGGCTACGCTACTGGTCACTTTGGCAAGTGGCATATGGGCACGCTGACTCGTGAGATTCGAGACTCTAATCGTGGTGGCAAAGATGTCGTCAACTATTCCCCACCGTGGCAGCATGAGATAGATGTCACGTTTTCGACTGAGGCGAAGACACCCACGTACGATCCGATGTGGAAGCCAGCAGGTTCAAAAGAAAAAAAACAGAAAAAGTCAAACAAGGAAGATTTCCGAGGGGTATCAAGTCGTGGCTGGCACGCTCTCGCTGACGGTGCTGATCGCACGTTCTATGGCACTCGTTATTGGATAGGGGAGGAGGCCTTCATAGATCCTGAGTCCGATGACTTACGGGGTGACGACTCTGCGCTAATCATGGACCGTACACTCGGCTTCATCGATGCTCATCGCGACACTCCCTTTCTTGCCGTCGTGTGGTTGCACGCCCCGCATCTTCCGGTCGTTGCCAGTAAGGAAGACACCGACAGCTATGGAGATGCTGACAGTACACTCGATGGATACCATCTCAATTACTATGGCTGTGTGACCGCACTCGACCGGGCGATTGGTAGATTGCGGGCCCGCCTTCGGGAGCATGGCATTGCCGAAAATACATTGGTCGCCTTCACATCAGATAATGGTCCCGAAGGCAGCGACGAGGCTCCTGGCCGACAAGGAGTGTTCAAAGGGCGGAAGCGAAGCCTGTACGAAGGTGGTGTCCGTGTGCCTGGCTTGCTTGAGTGGCCAGGGAAGATCAAGCCCGGAACGAATAGCGAAGTCGCAACATGTACAGTCGATTACCTTCCGACCATTCTTGATATTCTTGGCATGCAGATGCCCGACGATCGCCCGCTTGATGGTATCAGTCTGGTTCCGCTGTTTAACGGCAGTATGGAAGCACGACCCCGTCCCCTCGGGTTTCATATTCGCGGGCAAGCCGCGTGGCATGATGGGTTTTGGAAAGCGTATTGTTCCAAAGTAAATTCACGGGACTGGGAACTATACAATCTGAAGGATGATCCTGAGGAAATGCATGATCTTGCTGCCTCCCAATCGAAGCAGCTCGACGGTATGGTTGCCGCATGGAAACAATGGAAAGCTTCTGTCGATGCCAGTGATACGGGTGCGGACTATTGAAAGTGTTGAACGATGCATCGCACACGACTTGGAGTTGTAAAGGAGTCTTCTGCTCTGAGGATTATCAGGAATAATACAATGCGTATCAAATTGAATAAAAGGCTAAATCTTCTTCTCGTTGTTGTGATGACAACGGGTAGTCTGGGCTACGCTGAAGAGCACCGTCCTAATATTTTATTCTTTTTCGCAGACGACTGGGGTCGGTATGCAAGTATCTACGCTGAAAAAGATAAGCCTTCACTGAACGATGTGATCGCAACGCCCAACATTGATCGAATCGGTCGGGAAGGCGTGGTGTTTGAAAACGCTTTTGTCCCCGTTGCGTCGTGTGCACCATGTCGCGCCTCACTGGCGACGGGTTGCTACTTCTGGAAATGTGGCTCGAACGCTTTCCTTAATACAAAGGGGAGTAACTGGGATGGATACGATAATCCAATGAAGACTCTGCCAAAGTTTGGTGATCTTCTGCGTGACTCCGGCTACTTTGTGCAGCGGTCTCGGAAAACCTTTGCGTTCACTCAGAGCCGCTCGACTTCGGCCATGAAAAACTTTGGTAAGGTTCCCTATGAGCGCTACGGTCTCTATGTTGGTACGGGCGCGAACCAGCAGGAACGCCAGCAGCGGCACAATGAAGTCGTCGAGAACTCCCGCCGCGAAATGCAACGCATACTCGCCGGGACTCCCGAGGGCCAACCGTTCTTCTTTGTTTTTGGTTCCATCAACGTGCACCGTCCCTATACGCCCGACTCCGGGAAAGAACTCTGGGGCATTGAGCCTGATTCACTCAAAGGCCTCATTCCTAAATTTCTGCCTGATGCCCACGATGTGCGACGTGACTTTTCGGATTATCTCGGGGAGGTGCTTGCTCTTGACCTGATGCTGGGAGCAATGCTCGACGAGCTTGAAGCATCCGGTGAACTCGACAATACCGTCATTGTTCTCTCTGGTGACCATGGCATCCCTGGAATCCCGCGCGGGAAGACGAACTGCTATGACCTTGCGACGCGTGTGCCGTTACTGGTCCGATGGCCCAAAGGTATTTCTGCTGGCAGACGAGTAAACGATTTTGTCAGTATCATGGACGTGGGGCCAACGCTGCTGGACTTTGCAGGGAGCAAACCACCTCCCAGTATGGATGGCTGCAGTTTTCTACCTCAGCTTCTGAGCAAAAAGGATGGCTGGGTCGATCCCAAGCGAGATTCCGTGATCATCGGTCGCGAACGTCACTATTACAATGCGCGGCCAGGTAATCTTCCGTATCCAATGCGTGCTGTTCGCACACCAGACCATCTGTATATAAGAAATTTCAAACCTCAACGATGGCCGATGGGAAACCCCTATGACGCAGCCGAACTGACAAGCTCTGATGCGCTGTACGAAATGGGCCTGTCAACAGTGCCAGCCTACCGCGATCTCGACGGTAGTCTTACGAAGGCCTGGATGATGTCACAGCGTGGGGCACCTCACGATAAAGAACTCTTCTCTCTCACGATGGATCCGCGGCCGAGTGAAGAACTCTATGACTTGAAAAATGACCCTGACCAACTCGTGAACCTGGCGGCGGACTCGCAACACGCATCCACTCTGAATGCTCTGCGTGGTCGGGTTATGAAGGTGATGAATGATACAAATGACCCACGGTTGACAGATGCATTTGATCAATTGCCGTGGGTCGACTCAACAAAACCGTAGTCGGGTGAGGGTTTATCTCACCAACTGAAATCAACTGTTTTTTAAAGACTGAAATATTTCCAGATGACTTCTCCTCTTATTTCCATAGCAGGCAAAACTATTTTCAGACTGCTTGCTCTACTTGTTCTGCTCATCGATCCTGTCGCCGTTGCAGATCGCCCCCTGGCAATGCGCGTTCGTGAAGAGCATGCCTCGCGCCGCAAGTCGATCGATGTTCGGCGTGTGGGTTTGTGAATGCCCACCCAGGCAACCGACCCAGTCGTTTAGATCATCGACCGCGATGAGCAGGACGTTGGGCTTGTCAGCTCTGGCGAAAGACGGCGACGTTCCAAACGCCAGCAGAAGCGCGCTTGTGAGAATCAGTGCTCTGTCAATCATGCTATTCATCGCTTTGCGGTCGCCTTGCAGGAACATCTTTTTATAGAGATCAGCCGCACTTTGTATCGTGGGAATCTCGACGTCCGCCTGGGTGTAGGACAGGCTCCTTGTTTCGTTAACCGAGAGGGAGAGCGAACGGAAATGCATCTCTGCAACAGGCTCTTAGTATTGATGTCTATACTTGCCGGTTTTTTCGACGCTTTTAGGTAATTCTTCATAGAAATCGAGCACCTTCTTTTTTAGCCCCGATGCGACTTCAAGATGCTTCTCAGCCAGATTATTTTTTTCGCCG
>JBDOMQ010000180.1:0-10344 GCA_039831725.1 Pirellulales bacterium | reverse complement strand
ACAGCCCTTGGGTGTAATATGTCATCAGAATTTCTCGTGGGCCGTATAGCTAAAAATGGTGTAGTGAAGCGGTTGTTGGAAGTTGTCGAAGATAGAGAATTGTATTAGTTGTTTATGAATGTACAGAACAGCCAAGAGCCGACGCCTGAGGCGCGGTCCCTTTGTAAGGAAAACTGGCAAAACGTTATTGAGCGGGTGCACAAAGCATGCGATCAGGCCGGCCGAGATCCGACTTCTGTGCGAGTCATTGGCGTGACAAAATATGTTGATATGCCACAGACCATGGCACTCTACGATGCAGGGTGCCGAGATCTCGGTGAAAGCCGACCCCAGGCTCTTTGGGAAAAAGCCGCAGCATTTATTGCTGCTGGTCACACAGCGCAGTGGCATCTGATCGGCCACCTGCAGCGCAACAAAGTGATGAAGACGATGCCTTACAATCCTGTGTTTCACACAATCGATAGTGTGCGACTTGCGCAGGCACTCAGTCGGTCAGCGACTGAGTTGTCAATGGTGTGCGATGGTCTGATAGAAGTAAATCTATCAGAAGATGCTCGACGAAGTGGCCTGCTTCCAGACAGCTTGCTCGATAGGGCGTCCCAAATTCTTGAACTTCCTGGGGTTCATGTTCGTGGGCTCATGGGAATGGCGAGTCATCCGGAGGCAGGTAGGAGCCCACGACGGGAGTTTGCACACCTTCGGGAACTGCGTGATGGCCTAACCGAAAAATTTCCTGATTCTGGTGGGTTACCGGAACTATCAATGGGAATGAGTGGAGACTTTGAGGACGCAATATACGAGGGCAGTACTATGGTCCGTATTGGTTCTGCGTTGTTTCATGGCTTGCGGTAAGCGTCAGAACGTTAGATTTCTGAAAGTGTAGATAAATGCCGAAGAACACGCTGGAGACAAAATCATGTTCAGGGCATTTCTTGTACCCGCAAAATCTGCTAATTGCCAATGAGTACCTTCCCGCAGTGGTTTGTGCACGGAGGTGTTATTGTGGCATGCCGTCCATGTGATGTGGGGCACTAGTCGTCAAAACGTACTTCTAGGATTTCAAAGTTCATTTTTCCAGCTGGCACATCGACGCTAATCT
The DNA here is from genome assembly GCA_039831725.1 of Pirellulales bacterium. Taxonomy (GTDB): domain Bacteria; phylum Planctomycetota; class Planctomycetia; order Pirellulales; family UBA1268; genus UBA1268. The sequence goes on along the minus strand of JBDOMQ010000180.1, from coordinate 9,245 downwards.
TTTGACCTACCTTGCTGCCCATGAGACCCTGCGCCAAGGGGCTTGCAACATTGATCTTTCCTGCGTCGTAATCTTCTTCGCCAGCTCCAACAAGAATAAATGTTTCGTTGTCCCCAAATTCAAGGTCCTTAACTATTACGGTGGCACCGAACACGACTTCATCACTTGCTTCTTTTGATCGCTCGACAATAACTGCTCTCGCAAGTTTGTCACGCAAAAGATTTATCTTCGCTTGCAGCATTCCCTGGCTTTCTCGTGCTCCGTGGTATTCAGCATTCTCGCTAAGGTCTCCTTCGCTTCTTGCTGCTGCAATACGTTTTACGATCTCTGGCATCTCTTCTGATTCGAGTTGGTCGACTTCTGTCTTGAGTTTTTCGTAGCCGACTTTTGTCATTGGTATACGATCAGACATGTAAGATCTCCTCGTTGCTCTCCATTAAAATGAATAATGTGATGAAATATTGTTCTGTCGCGGAAGCCTATGAATTCGCCTCGGGCTCATAGAGTAGACGGCCGCAACTTCTGCACATTGCGACATTGCCTACCAAGAGTTGTGACAACATTTTTCCGGTAAGTTGTTGATGGCACCCTCCACAGCATCCTCCCTCTGATACTGCCATGCCGTCTTCACCTTTATGTTTGACAACACGTTGGTAAATCTCTTTCGTCTCGTCGGCGAGGTCGCGTTCGGCGTCTTCAAGTTGACTCATTACGCGGGCAACTTCTTTTTCTAGTTGTGCCGTTTCTTTTTTAACCTGTTGCTTTAAAGCCTCGAGTTCCTCAGAAACCTGTTTGGATTTCTCTGCGGCAACCGGCTGATGGCCGTTAATTTCATCAACGCGTTCGAGAGATTCGAGAATCTCGTCCTCCAGCACTTTGATGGCCATTTTGTCTGCATCGATTTGTTCACCAAGTAGTTGGTATTCACGGTTTGTCTTTGCCGTATTTCTCTTCGCTTCGAAGTCTTGAATCTTCGCTTCAGATGAACGGAGCAAGAGTTGCTTTTCATCTGCATGCTTCCTGGCCTTTTTAAGGTTTTCAGCTACCTGTTCCCGCTCACGCTCGGCGTGCTCGAGACGCTTTAGCTGAGTAGCAATCTGTTTCGGACCGGCAGCAAGCCGACTGCGCAAGTCAGTGAGTTGCCGTTGAATACGGTGAAGCGTTCGAATAATGCTAGCGGCGGTAATAACAGCCATGATGGGCCTCCAAAGGTCCATACAAGGTACCACATGACCGGTGTCCTCAAAAACGGTGGCTGATACTGGCGGCAGAAAATCGCCCCGGGCCATGGCTTGTCGCCACGGCCCGGGGATGAGTTAGCTCACCGCGTTGCCGAGAAAATTCTCCAACTGTTTTGCTCGTACGGGGTGCTGGAGTTTTTTAACCGCTTTGGCTTCAATTTGTCGGACTCGTTCCCGTGTGACCCGGAAAATTCGCCCTACCTCTTCAAGTGTGTAGGTGTATCCGTCAGTTAGACCGTATCGCAGCCGAATGATTTCTCGTTCTCGATACGTAAGTGTTTTCAGTAATGAATCAAGTTTGTCCCGGAGAAGACCGTGAGTCGTTGATTCAGTCGGACTTGACGAGCCGAAGTCCTCCACAAGTTCACTGAAACTTGCATCTTCGCTTTCACCGATTGGTCGATCAAGGCTCATTGGCTGTCGGCCCATATCGAGCACTCGTCGTGCGTCATCGAGCGGAACTTCTGCTGAGTCGGCAATCTCTTCAGGTGTTGGCTCTCGACCGAGTTCGTGCAAAAGTTTTTTTGCAATCGCTCGAAGTTTTGTGAGCAGGTCGATCATATGCACAGGAATACGAATTGTGCGTGCTTGATCAGCGATCGCACGAGTGATTGCTTGGCGAATCCACCAGGTTGCATACGTAGAAAATTTGAAACCCCGCCGATACTCATACTTGTCGACAGCCCGCATCAGGCCGGTGTTGCCTTCTTGAATGAGGTCGAGAAAAGAAAGCCCCCTGTTTCGATATTTCTTTGCAATCGAGACAACAAGGCGAAGGTTTGCAGCGGAGAGATTTCGCTTTGCTGCTTCGTACTCCGCTTTCAGTTTGTCAAGAGATGAAACTCTGTTCCGAAGTGATTTCGGACTCTCTTGTGTTGAAATCATCAGATCCCGAAGCTCTTTCCGCATATCTGCGCGATCATCACACGAAAGGGTGCCGGACTTGATCTGCCGAAGATCATCTTGCAGTCGGTCCATTCGTGCTGACATTCCCTTCAGAAGCTTCATCATGGGTTGGACTCGGCGGGTTCTCAGACTGAGTTCTTCAACGAGCGTGAGCGTTTTGCCACGGGTTCGGCGGAATCTTTGGCGGGCCTGCCGTGCTTCAGCTCGTCCAGTCCGCGTACTTATGAGTAGTTTAAAATCAGTGTTGCTTTGTTCCATCAGGCGATCAAGTGTTGCCAGGTTGTGTGGCATACGAGCAAGAATCTGTTCCTTTGTAAGGCGTTCAGTTAGCGATACCTTGATCGTTCGGTCAAAAGGCAGTTTGCTTTCATGTACTCGGCGGAGTGTTTCAACAGTTGACTGCATTGCGAAGCCACAACCAAGAATGGCACGACGGAATCGTTTTCGTGTGACTTCGATTCTTTTTGCGAGCGAAATTTCTTCTTCTCGAGTGAGCAGAGGAATTTCTGCCATCTGAGCAAGGTACATACGAATTGGATCGTTTGCCGCGTTTGATGGTGGTGTTGTAGTTGCTTCATCGCGCCGCGGGCGACCAGGTTTTGTTGGAGCAGGGGTAGCTGTTGCCTGGGCAGTGGTGGCTGGCTCGAGGTGTTCTGGCAGTTCTTCGACAAGTTCGATGCCTTTACCGTCAAGGGCTACAAGGAGGGCATCAATCTTTTCAGGATCCATAGCTTCGTCAGGGAGATACTCATTCACCTGATCAAAAGTGAGGTAGCCAGTTCGACGACCTTCGGCAATCAAGCCATTCAAGTCGGCACTTTGGAGGCTGTCAGACTCAGGCTGCATCGGTTGCGTCGCGCCTTCGGGAGGCGTTGCGGAGTCCTGCCGATTAGTGGACGAAGCGTTATTCATTGTCATCTACGGGTTCTCCTTCACCGGCGTATCACCAACGTGATACGCACTCTTCAAGTCACTCGTACACAACCCCCCAAATCGTTATTGACGGTATGCCAAAAGAAACGATTCGAATGTAGTGACGAGACGGACATCCTCACCCCTCCTTGGGATCGGTCATGCCCTGAGCAGCTCGTCTTGCGGAGACGAGTTGCTCAATCATCGCTGCCTCGTCGTCCGGCTGGAGCGGCGAGGTTTTCAATGTTCGGACGGTTTGCCAAGCAGTTCTGTCAGCCTCACGTCTTTCCAATGCTTCACTAAGGTGATGCAAGCGGCCATTTTGATCAAGATGAGTCTGTTCACGAATTGACTCATCGAGTTGTACAAGAAGTCCGTGGAGCTCAGTTGCGGGTAATTCAAGCAATAAAGTTGTCAGGCTTGGTGGCTTTTTAGCGGCAATCAGGCTCTTTGCCACTCTGAGGATTATTTTGGCGGGTTCCGCCGAGAGCCCATCCTCAGAAATACGGCAGAGCAGCTCAGAGACCTCTTCGGGGGCAGCAAGAATTGCAGACAAGACTTCTCGGTCCCATGGAACAAGCTCCGCAGCGTCGATTTGGAGGCCCTCCGGTGAGGGGGAGGCATCATTCGTGCGGCTTGCACGGGAGAGTTCCCGGAGACGTGTTTGGAGGGCGTCTCGCGAAAGCCCAAAACGACGAGCAAGCTTTCCTAAGATCTGGTCCTGTCTGAGTTGCCTCTGTGATGGAGGCAGGGGAGATTTCGGGGATACTGCAGCAAGAATCTTTAAAACGCTCTCCACAGCATTCAGCGCTACCTCATCCGAAGCGTCTTGGGGTAACCGCTCGAATGTTTCTCGCATCCTGTAATCGAGCGGATCGACTGCCTCATCGATAATGGCCTCGAACGCGTCAGGGCCAGCTGTGAGACACTGATCACATGGGTCGATTCCGGCGGGCAGTCGAGCAATCCTTATATCAACGGGCTCGGCAAGCAAAACTTCAAGTACCTCGTCTGCGCGTCGGCGACCAGCGTCATCACCATCGAGCACAACAACAATACGATCTGCATAGCGACGCAAAAGACGCGCATGTCGCTGACCAAGTGCCGTGCCAAGAACTGCAACAACGTCGTGGATGCCGGCCTGTCTCGCAGCAAGACAATCAGTATAGCCTTCCACAACAAGAGCTCGCCTCGAACGACTAATGGATTCTCGAGACGAGTCGAGGCCATACAACATTGATTGCTTTGAAAAGACCGGCGTTTCAGGCGAGTTGATGTACTTTGCACTGTCAGGTGGGGCGTTGGGTAGCACTCGTCCACCAAATGCAACGCATCGACCCTGTGGGTCACAGATCGGGAACATGATCCGTCCACGGAATCGATCATAATGCCCAGATCGATCCTGCCGCGTGACGACCAGTCCTGCTTGTTCAAGATGACTCGTCGAAATTCCTGAGGCCTGTGCCTGACCAAGGAGCCAGTCCCATTCGTTTGGTGCAAATCCAACGGTGCTGGCTTCAAGTGTTTCATCTGTTAGGCCACGCTCGCGGAGGTATGCACGTGCTTCCTTGGCAAGCGAGCTATTTTTGAAACAGTCAGCAAATCGATCAGATGCCCATCCACATACCTCATACAGAGATCGCTTGACATCGGTCCCGGGCCCATGTCCTCGAGACAGTTCTATTCCCGCACGATCAGCAAGTTGTTCAAGTGCCTCTCGGAAATCTAATCGATCCATTCGCATGAGAAAACTAAATGCATCACCACCGACATTGCAAACCCAACAACGAAATGTCTGACGCTCTGGATTGATCTGAAGGCTGGGGCGTGAGTCCTCATGCCAAGGGCAGAGGCCAACAAAGTTTTTTCCGCTTCGCCGCAGCGAGATATAGCTACCGGCAAGATCAACTATGTCGATTGCTTCTCGTACGCGTTCTTTGACATCATCACCGTGTGCTACTCCGCCTGAGTCATGCCCGGTGTGTGGACTCAGGTTATTCATGGTAGCGTGCATCAGTGGACGACTTCTTGAAGTGATTGAGTAAGCCTGTACGAGGCGGTGGTCGGAACTTCTTGTGTTTACAGAACGGGATTGAAACTCCTATCGTTCTAACCCGAAGCCACTAAGTGACAAACAGAAGTTTTTTTGCCAAAGCGCATTTTCACATTTCGAGACAAAATGTAAAAATGGAGAAGCTAGGGCACTGCTTTTTGCCATAAAACGTCGGTCTCTGCTTCAATATCAGGTGAGAAGCTTTTGAACGCTTTCGAGCAATCTGTCCATTGCGAATGGTTTACGGATGTAATCATCAACCCCGAGCATCTCCGCGTAGGCGCGATGTCGATTGCCCTCATTTGCTGTCACCATGATAATGTGAATCGGATGGCCATACTCGCGGCGTAGTTTTTCAAGAACGAGAAACCCACTTCGTTTTGGCATCATCATATCGAGGATCACAAGATCAGGATTTTCTCGTTCAGCAACCGCGATTCCCTGACTGCCGTCACGTGCGACCAAAACAGAATAGCCCTTTGCCTCGAGAATGGTACGCATGGATTCAATAATCTCTGCATCATCATCAACAAGAAGAATTTTTTTTGTCGTGGCAGGAGTTGCTGCCTTTGGTGACTTCTTGGCCCGGGTTACTTTTTTTGCGCGTTTTGCTGCTGGCATTGAAGGTACTGTTACTGCGGGAAGGTGTGGAAAAATCTAACAATGGTTTTCGTATCCATTACTCTAGCAGATTGGTTTGGGTTGGATGCGGTTGGGGTATGACAAAATGGACGGTCCTAGTTGGTTTTGGCTGTGTAGTGGTTGAAAAGCGATTGAAAAGACTTCACGCTGACGTATTCGCGGTGTCTTGGCCGAGAACAATTGCAGCGCATAATATCCCACAGGCTGCTCCAATGCATACGTCGCTTGGGTAATGAGCCATGCTGAAAATTCTTTGGAGACAAGCACTGGCGGCCACAATCAGAAAAAAGAAACGTGCCTGTGGATATTTCCATATCAGAACAGTTGCCAACGCTGCGGCTGTTGCTGAATGCCCGGATGGGAAACTGTGGAGATCACTGCTGCCACGCGGTCCAGCAACGAGTGAAGCAGTTCCGAATGTGTCAAATACCGAGGTGACAAGTTCGAAATTAGTCGCTCGAGGACGTGATCGGTCAACAAGTTGTTTTATGAGAAGAACCGCAAGTGGCCCAAACATGAGCCCACCCAGCATCCGAGCTCCAAATCTTTTTTTCGTTGTAGGCTGAAAGGTAGGCCAGCGGATTGCGGGCCAACGGATTGACGGAAACTCAATGGAACGATCGAGGCAAAATGTGCCAATCATGATCATGGTAACCCCAATGCCATGACCAAATACTTCAGCAAGGTCGAGGAATCGCATCAATTCTTTTGGAGGATGTGTGCTCTTCACCCAGAAGGCAACAGAAACATCAGCAGGGAAGGCAAGGAGGCCAAGGGAGGCGAGAAGGCCTGCGGCAAACATCCGTGATTTGAAGCCGGTATTGCTGGGTGGTGCAGATCTATGTCGTTGTGATGAGTTCATCGAGTGTGAAAAAGGTAATAGTCACGCCAAAGCAGATGGGCTGCTTGAGAAATGGCCAGGATTAATTCGAGAAGTGTGCCACGGTGTGCAACAGTCTGTCGAGGCGAATATGTCGGGCTTATGTGCTTTGACTTCTATGTCCAGAGTTTGCGGTCAAGTAGCCGGTATTGAATTGCTTCACTGATATGCTGCATACAAATTGTTTCTGCTCCATCAAGGTCTGCAATTGTCCTGGCGACGCGAAGCACTTTGTCGTGGGCACGTGCACTTAGGCCAAGGTTTGAGACCGCTGTGCGGAGCAGGTCCATAGGCTTCTTTTCAAGGTGGCAATACCAACGAATTTCTCTGGTTGTCATCCGGGCGTTCCAGCGCTGTCCAAGTGACTTCAAATTTTTAAATCTGTTTTGTTGAATCTCGCGAGCGTAGGCTACTTGTTCGCGCATGGATTCACTGGAGGTACCTGGCTGCTTGGAGGCTAGTTCGTTAAAAGGAACTGCCGAAACCTCGAGATGAATATCAATACGATCAAGAAGCGGACCAGAAATTTTGCTCATGTACCGTTCAACTTGTGGTACGGTGCACTGGCAGTCGCGGTTTGGGTCTCCGCGATATCCACAAGGACATGGATTCATTGAGGCAATGAACATGAATGCTGCCGGGAAACACGTAGTGGAACGAGCACGACTGATTGTCACGGTTCCATCTTCGAGTGGCTGCCGAAGCACCTCGAGTGTGCGGCGGTTGAACTCAGGTAACTCGTCCAGAAAGAGAATGCCGTTATGCGCAAGACTGATTTCACCAGGCATAGGTACCGAGCGGCCACCAATGAGGCCGGCTTCACTGATTGTGTGATGTGGTGCACGGAATGGACGTGTTACAAGAAGTGGTTTCCCTGATTCAAGAAGCCCAAGCGCGCTGTAGATTTGAGATGTCTCAATGCTCTCTTCCGCTCGAAGTGGTGGGAGTATTGTAGGGATGCGTTTTGCAAGCATGGTTTTGCCACTGCCAGGTGGACCAAGCATGGCAACGTTGTGGCCACCAGCGGCTGCAATGCAAAGAGCACGTTTGGCCGCTTCTTGTCCACGAACGTCAGAAAAGTCAATGTTATAGGTCTCGGAATTCTGGAACCACTCGTCGACACGTGGGGGGGTCGGAGTGATATCAAGTTTTCCAGAAAAGAAATCAACAGCCTCACGAAGTGTTGCCACGGGAATTACTTGCAATTTTTCGACAACAGCCGCTTCACTCGCATTCGCGGTTGGGACTACTATCCCCTTGAGATTATTTTCTTCTGCTGCGCGGATCGCCATTGAAAGTGCTCCGCGTGCTGGCCTGGTTGAGCCCTCAAGAGAGAGCTCTCCAACCACTGCGTAGTCACGGAATCGATCGGATGAAAACTGGCAACTGCCGGCGAGGATTCCAAGGCTTATTGGAAGGTCAAAGGTTGCTGCTTGTTTCGGAAGATCGGCAGGTGCGAGATTGACAACGATTCGATCATTCGGCCGACTGTATCCGCAGTTCACCATGGCTCGTGCAACTCGATGAGTACTTTCTCGAACAGCTGCATCAGGTAGTCCAACAAGAATGGTCGCTGGGAGTGCACCGCCGGAAACATCAACCTCGACGTCAACAGGTACGGCATTGACGCCAACCAGTGAAAAAGTTTGTAGGCGAGCAAGCATAGGGGGATTCCTTCAAACGAAGTGCAAGAAGAGTGAGCGATTGTCTGCAATGGCAGCGATTAGTATACAGATGTACATCCTTTGTCTGCAAGTCGACGGATAGAGCAATAGATTGATGTTTCCGAAGCCCTTCGGAACTGCGGTGACTCGGTAGTATGGTGATGTTCGTTCACTGGTGAGCGAGCCGTGAGATGGAAAGAGAGACATAACAGGTGAAAAATATACCGGTACATTTTGGTGGAAGTGGGAATCGTTGTTTGGCGTTGCACGTTGGCGTACTTGTTGTGGCGGCGTGTCTACCGGCGCGTGCTGATGAAGGGATGTGGCTTTTCAATGCTGTGCCAGAAGAGCGATTGTCGCGTGACGTGGGATTCGTGCCTTCGCATGCGTGGCTGAATCACCTTCAGCAATCTGCCGTTCGTTTTAACAGCGGTGGTTCTGGCGCATTTGTATCACCGGACGGTCTTGTACTAACGAATCACCATGTTGCTGCCAGTAGTCTTCAGAAGCTTTCGACCCCTGAGACAAACCTTGCCCGTGACGGCTATCTGGCGCGGTCGTACGAGGAAGAAATTCGGTGTCTTGATCTCGAGCTTAATGTACTTCGTTCTATTGAAGACGTGACGGCACGTGTGGAAGAGGCTGTTGCAGGTGCCAAAACTTCATCAGAAGCGCTGGCAGCACGACGAGCCACACTTGCAGCTATTGAGCAGCAGTCGCTTGTGAAAACAGGTCTTCGGAGTGATGTCGTTACCTTGTTCGGTGGTGGTCGCTATCATCTCTATCGGTATAAACGATACACCGATGTCCGCCTTGTGTTTGCGCCCGAGAGGCAGATTGCTTTTTTTGGTGGCGATGCAGACAACTTTGAATTTCCAAGGCACTGTCTCGACATCTGTTTTTTTCGAGTGTACGAAAAAGGTAAACCGCTCTCGATCAGATCGTTT
>JBDOMQ010000226.1:0-10371 GCA_039831725.1 Pirellulales bacterium | reverse complement strand
GGTGGATTTGCTACTTCCCCGCCATCACGGGTTGCGAGTCCCCGCCAAATTCGAAGCGAGATGTTGTCAGTGATTTTTCGGATAGAACCATCCACCATGCCAGCATTCACAACCCCATTGTGGTAACTACGAGATGTGATTGCGGCAAATGTTTTCTGCGTGGCACTCTTTCCCTCCTGCTGTGAGTTGTAGTCAATATCATACGAGACTCCATCGACAGCAAATTCAACAACCGCGTTCGGGGTAAATGTTGCGGTGAAACCATTGTGATGGACACGGCCGTCTGGCCATTCCGTATGGCCAGTATTCTTATTTGTAGCCGGCCCCAATTTGTTTTCTCCACCACTGGCCAGAGATGCTAGTTGAGAATCATCAGAAGGAGGAGAACCAGCTGGATAGGTACTTCCCGGATCAGATGTGTTTCGAACATATGAGGTAAAGGCTTTCACTTCACTTACCATTAAGGTTTTCGATAAACCATCTCTAAATTCTTTTGCTTTGTAATGTGAGTTTGGATGAAATGCCCCGTTCCCACCTTCACCTGTTGCTGGGTCATAAATAAACCAGGTTCCAAAATTGAAACCATATGTTGTTGGATAGACGTAGTCCGTACCATCTTTCGTTCTAAAAAAGTTATTGACTTCGCTTGGGCAAACAAATGTTTCAATCCTCGTTGAACGCACTGTCGCCCAATTCGTTCCCGCTGCGCCACCCGGATATCCATCATCCCAAGGTTTCTCAAGGTTGATTCTCTCTGCTATGACGCCCTGTTCAAGGTAGGGTAAGATCCGGCCATGAATACCCCAGGACTCATTGTTACTTGGGAATGCGGTACCTGGTGTGTGTATCATGCTCGGTGGAAAACCACCCTTGGTCGAGGCGTAATTATGAACAGCTAACACGAGCTGTTTCATGTTGTTGCTGCAGGCCAAACGTCTTGCTGCCTCACGCGCCTGTTGAACTGCTGGCAAGAGTAATCCAACAAGAACACCGATAATCGCAATCACAACGAGAAGCTCAATGAGCGTGAAGCCAACGCGGTAGCGACTATATTTTGTATGAGAGAGTATTCGCACGATACTTTTCTTTCGTCGAGGCAAAATCTCTGTGCCACGTCTGAAAGGAATAGCGTCTGGCGAGAGCAGAACCAAAATATGAGACTATCATGCTGGCAAACGAAAAGTCCACCAGATGAACTGTAATAATAGTATTCTTGTGACTAGCTAAATTGAAGTCCTCGGTATATTTTTTTCTAATAGTGAGTCGAGCAAGCCTCTTCAGGCGAAACACACCATTCAATACACACGGCAAGGAGCCACTCAATGAAAGCCACAGGGTTCACGAATGGAAAGCACCTTTTCACAGCCTGGCTGCTACTTCTTGCTGGCATGGACGGCGTGTTTGCAGACGAATCTATAAACCGCTTAACGGAGTCAGAGAAACGAAGCGGCTGGGAGCTTCTTTTTGACGGCACATCACTTCATGGATTCAAGGGCTACCAGCAAGACACCCCGGGTGCTGGCTGGCGGGTTATTGATGGGGCTATCGTTCGTACGGAGCCTGCCGGTGATTTGCTGACAAAAGAAACGTACGACAGTTTTGAAATTCAACTTGAATATCGAATAAGTACGGCCGGAAATAGTGGGCTTATGTTTCATGTATCTGAAGATGGCAAACGACCGTGGTATAGCGGCCCGGAAGTTCAGATCATTGATAATGATGCTGGAAAAGATGGCCAAAAAGCAGGGTGGCTCTACCAGCTGTATGAGCCTCATGAAAAAAAATGGGTTATGCGGATTGAAAAAGCTGCCGGATTACCAGTGAAGGAATTAGTTGATGCAACACGGCCTGCAGGAGAGTGGAACCACCTTTATCTTCGGGTGACACCGGGATCATCTGAGGTCTGTCTCAATGGAGTCAGTTACTACAAGTTTGTGATTGGAAGTGATGATTGGAATGAACGCGTAGCAAAAAGCAAATTTTCAAAATTCAAACAATTTGGTAGGGCTGGGGACGGTCACATATGTTTCCAGGATCATGGTGATGAAGTTGCTTTTCGATCGATCAAAGTTCGTCGGTTACCTGATGGAAAACTGCCGCAAGAACCGGCAGATGGCGTGCTTAGTTTTGAGGCGATACCGGCATTTCCTGGTCTTGTTTGGGACGGTTGGTCACCAGTATCTGATGATGGAAAACCGGTACCACCACTCCGTCCATTGATGCTGACTCACGCCAATGATGGGTCGGGAAGACGATTTATTGTAGAGCAATCAGGTCGAATTTATGTGATTGATAAAGATACTCAGAGGGCAAAAGTATTTCTTGATATTCATGACGACACTCGACCGTGGAAAAAGTCAAACGAAGAAGGCCTCCTTGGGCTGGCTTTCCATCCACGTTTTTCAGAAACCGGTGAATTCTTTATCTGTTACAGTCCGGTGGATGAGCCACAGTCTGAACGAATATCACGATTCCGTGTGTCGACGCAGGACCCAAATAAAGCTGATGAAAACAGTGAAGAGATTGTGCTTCAGTTTGACCAGCCATTTCCAAATCATAATGGTGGCTCAATAGCTTTTGGTCCAGATGGTTTTCTCTACATTGGTCTCGGTGACGGTGGCAGCCGGAATGATCCTTTTGACAATGCCCAAAACCTCAGCGTCTTACTCGGAAAAATTCTTCGCATTGACATCGATCAGCGCGGTGCTGAAACAGCGTATGTGGTGCCTCCTGACAATCCTTTTATGAATATGGATGGGGTGCGGCCAGAAATCTGGGCCTATGGTTTTCGCAACCCATGGCAACTTACGTTTGATAACCAGACTGGTGCTCTCTGGATGGCAGATGTAGGCCAGGATCTGCAAGAGGAAATCAATCTTGTTGAAAAGGGAGGAAACTACGGGTGGAGACGGAGGGAAGGGAGTTATCCTTTCGGAAATATTCCAGCCGATCTCGCAACAATTGATCCCCTTTGGGAATATGATCATCAGGTTGGGAAATCAATTACAGGTGGTCTTGTTGTTCGAGGAAGTAATATTCCAGAACTAGAAGGTTGCTATCTTTACGGAGACTTTGTCTCAGGCCGCCTGTGGGCTCTCGGTGTGCAGGATTCGAGCGACCCTGCAACAATTTCGAACCATTTGATTCCATGGAATGGTCTGCCAATATTTGGTTTTGGCCATGATCAGGATGGTGCTGTCTATGTGTTGACGTCCTCAAATACCGGTCAGGGTATCTATCGTCTTCAACAGCACACCAAAATTTCTGCATTGCCGCCTGATTAGTGAGGGCTTCCTCCTGGTGGCATTGATGCAACAGGTGTTGCATGTACTTCACGTGCAGTGAATGTTGCCCACACAGGATTATGATCAGAGACTTCGAGTGCCTGTTTCAGGCTCAGCCCATATGTATTTTGCAAATCAAGGACTCCCCAACGACCTGTATATTCACCCGTCGTCGTTCGCTGAAAGATAAGATTGTCATAGGTTTTTGAACGGCGTGTATTTGTTGTTGTGCCAGAGACAGCCCATGAGATGTTGTCCAGTTTGCCAAGCCGATCAAACTGCTTTGGTGCAGCGTTGAGGTCTCCAAGCAGAATGATGTCATCTTCATCGGGACGCGCCATCTTCAACGCAAGAAATGCGTCTGCAAGTGCATCAACCTCCTCAGGCACTTCGTCGGGGTCTGTATGGATGTTGATCATCCAGAATGTAAAACTTTGTTCCGGAGGAACCATGCGTGATCGGAAACGCACAAAGAGAGGAGGTCTATGAAGTCGATCTCCAGGATCATGCATTGTGCCAACGGATGTTGTATCGACTTCGATGCGACGTGTGTCATAAAGGAAGGTGTACTGTTCCTTACTGACAGTTCGACCAAGTCGTGGCCCAATTACATATTGGTAGCTACTTCCATCAGCATTCACATGCTTGACAAAACTTGGGATGATATTATTTGATTTTGCCCGGACTTCTTGAATAGCAACAACATCAAAATTTCGAATTACTTTAGACAAGGTATCAACAACATGAGCCTTGGCCATTTTTGATGTTCCAAATACCTGAATATTAAAACTTGCGATCCGAATATGTTCCGCTGAGCGTTGCTCGAGACCAGCACCACTCGTGCAGAAAATTGGACTGTTTGTAAAAACAACAGTGCATATCGCCAGAAGCCACGTTTTACGGTTTTTGAACCTCACAGCACCCCCTCTCCCGCATCTGCTATCGGCAGCTACGGCGTGTTCACTCGGAGAAGTCTGTGGCGATCACTATCCCTTGCCAAACAGTGAGTTTCCGGAAATTGGTGAGGAAATAGGGAAAACAGGGCAAAGTATGGGTATGATAAAATCTTCTTAGTTTCCCTTTTCCGGAGAGTTTTCCATGCGTTTTTCATTCATGCGACTGATGATTCTTGTTTCTCTTTGTTTTGGAATGCCGCACCATTGTGGTTTTGTTCAAACGGGTGAAGCTGCTGCTGTTGAGCCATTGAAAGTTTTGATTGTTGCGGGTGGCTGCTGTCACGACTACGCCACACAGACCAAACTGTTGAAGAAGGGAATAGAAGAAAGAATCAATGCCTCTGTTGAGGTTATCTATAACCCTGATACTTCCACTGAGGCACGTTTTGACATTTATGAATCAGACGGCTGGGCTCGTGATTTTGATGTCGTGATTCATGATGAGTGCAGTGCGAATGTCAGTGAGCGGCCGTATGTTGACCGGATTTTGAATGCCCACCGCAATGGAGTACCAGCAGTGAATCTCCATTGTGCGATGCACTCCTACCGGTGGGGAAACTTTCAGGAACCAGTAGCAGATGGAGCAGATAATAGCGGATGGTACGAGATGATTGGCCTCCAGTCATCTCGCCATGGTCCGCAATCACCAATTGATGTGACCTACTCGGATCATGTAATTGCGAATGGATTGTCATCTTGGAAAACAGTGAACGAAGAACTCTATAATAATGTTCGGGTTTACGACAGTGCTCATATAGTTGCATCTGGTAGACAGATGCAGATGCCGAGAAAAAAGAAAAACAAGCCAGTGAGCCCAGATGTGAAGCCGACTGAGGTAGAGGCTGTCGTTGCCTGGACGAATGAATTCGGGCCGAAGAAGACACGAATTTTTAGTACATCACTCGGTCACAATAATGAAACGGTTGGTGATGATAAATATCTCTCCCTCATTTGCCGTGGCCTCCTTTGGAGTACTCACAAGCTGACAGATTCTGGGAAGCCAGTAGTGGGCTACAGTAAGTAGGATATTCACCGGTTTTTTGTTTCCGTGTGAGTCTAGCTTCTTGCGATGAGACAATGATTGTGGTGAGGGAATCCATGTGTTTTATTCCTCTTTGGTAACCCCTCAGCAGAAAATGAAAAAGAGGTGGCAGAATCGAGTCTGGTGCAAACGATAGAAGTATTTGTCCTCCAGAACGTGTTACGAGAAGGGTGTACTATATGATGAGTAAATGGATTCTTGTCGCCACTGTTCTCTCTACTACCGTTTACGCAGAGATCATACCGGTACCGAATGCGGTTGCTCCGACAGCGATAGAAGGAGCACAACCTCGGAACGTTGTTTTCATTCTTTCTGATGACCATCGCTTCGATGCAATGAGCTTTTTGGGTCACCCTTTTGCAAAAACACCATATATGGATGCGATGGCGAAAGAAGGTGCCCATCTTAAAAATGCTTTTGTGACAACGTCTTTGTGCTCGCCAAGCCGAGCCTCAATTCTTACAGGTCTTTATACATTCCGTCATCGTGTGATCGACAACCAGAGACCTGTTCCCGAGGGCACGTTATTTTTTCCGCAATATCTCCAGAACGCTGGATACAGGACAGGGTTTATTGGGAAATGGCATATGGGCCATGCGAGTGATGATCGCCGCCCAGGTTTTGACTATTGGTTTAGCTTCAAAGGACAGGGTAAGTATTACCCACCGAATGATAGCTATACGATTAATGATAACGGGAAGCGGGTGCCACAAGATGGCTACATCACAACGCTGTTGACGCGAAAAGCAGTTGAGTTCCTCAAGGAAACAGATCGTGATACACCATTTTTTTTATATCTGTCACATAAGGCAGTCCATGGCCCTTTTACTCCTGAGCCCCATTACAAGGGAACACTTTCAGAGCAGCCGTTTACGCTTCCTGGATCAAGCCAGCGCCTGACAAATAATCAACTCAATCGTCCGCGATGGCTCCTTGATCAGCGCAATAGTTGGCACGGCATGGATTTTCCGCTGCATACAGCAAGTAGTGTCGAAGTGTTTTATAAAAGCTATTGCGAAGCACTGCGTTCTGTGGACGACAGTATTGGCGCAGTTCTGAAGCAGTTAAAAGCAATGGGTATCTATGACGAAACACTTGTCATTTATATGGGTGACAATGGCTATATGTTTGGTGAACATGGCTTAATCGATAAACGCGTGGCCTACGAAACATCGAGTCGCGTGCCACTGCTCATGCAATGCCCTGATCTTATTCAAGGCAGTACAGTTGTTGACGAAGTGGTGGCAAATATTGATATAGCCCCAACAGTCATGCAGGCTATGGGACTGAAGCCACCACCGCATATGGATGGACAGAGTTTCCTGCCACTTGCCTGCGGTCAAAAAATTCCTTGGCGAGACTACTTTCTATACGCCTACTATTGGGAACAAAATTATCCACAAACACCCACGCATTTTTCACTGCGCGGTGATCAGTACAAGTACACAACATATTATGGTTTATGGGATACCGATGAACTCTTTGATATCAAGGACGATCCGGAAGAACAAAAGAATCTCATTCATGATCCGGCATTTCAGCACATGAAACAGCAAATGCAAAATCAACTCTATACAATGATGGAAGAACTTGGTGGTATGGAAATCCCTTTAAATCGGCCAAAGGGACGACGCAAAACAGAACGCCTTCGGGGTCGAGGTGGGGTGAAGGCGGCAGATTTCCCAAAAGCTTTCCTTGTTGATGAAGCACTCCGTAAAGAATTGCAGTAGCGAAATACATTTTGGTCCTCCTGAAATTTTCTTTATGAAAATACCCTGAAGATATTGATGTGCACCATTCGTGCTGCAGCGCATTGTGTGAATCCCAATGATGCCGTTAACCCGACAACCGACGTTCCTATGATCTGAATTGTTGAAATCCGTAGTGTCTCTTAATCTGTGACAACAAGCGTATTCACGCGATGAATGGACGTCTTCTAAGTGAAAGTAGGGCGTTGCCCGATTAGGCAGTCTTTTCCGATGGTGCGATACACAATCAAACTTGACTCGCCCCAACGCCGATGCCTATTGTTAGGATTGTGTTAGGGCGAATCAAAAAGCCTGTAATTATAGGGTTTTCCCCTTCAGAGGCATTTCGATGAATTTGCGTAAAACGTGTGTGTTGTGTGTGGGAGGGTCCACAGTTCTTTTCATTGTCTGGATGTCGGGCTTGCTGCTTGAAGCAGGTCATGCGGGCCCTGCTACCGGGGTGGGAAGCGTCTATGCAGCAAATGTGCAGCAGGAAAAGGAACAATACCGTCACCCTCTATCGCTTCGTACGTTAGCGCGAGTGTTGCATGACTGTGACAAAAGGGGCAAACCAATACACCCAGGTCTTGTTCGATGGGCATCGCGAGGATTATCTTCAGCGGAAGGTCAAAAAGTGTCAGAGGATCAGTTATTTGGTCTCGTTTCTTTTCAATCTGTGTCGAACATAAGTCATTGATCGGAAGTTTTACATAATCTGTGAGTTTGGAATCCTTTTGCAAGCGTTGCAGATCACCCCAGCGTTTCTTGCTGTATCAGTCTTGTCGTCAGTAATGTATCTAGCAGACGAGTCGTCTTAGTGGATGCATGAGTTGATACCAGAGAAGTTATGTAGCACGAAAGAGGCATGATCTTCTTTGACAGGTCTTTCATGAGTAAATGGAAAGGTCTGCCGTCCAGACGTGTTTTGCTTGAGAACTGTCATTCAGAAATAGTTTTTTTAATTTCAAATCGATAACCTTTTACCAACTATGCGAGTACCTGTTGTACTGATTTTTAGCCTGTTCGTATCACACCTAGACGGCATGTCGCAGTGTGCGGCTGAAGAGGGTGAAACGCATCAAAAACAATTCCTGACAGACAGGAAGGAAAAGAAACAATCGCGGCAATGGGTTATTCCAATTCCCACTTTTGGTGGACTACAGGTCTGGACGGATCACAGCTATTGCCAAGGTTACCGAATACAACATAACGCAGTGACTGACAACTGGCGGCTCCTTGATGAGAACGATAGAAGATGGATGTGGGGCACTCGTGAGCAGTGTGAGGCTTTTCTAACCAAAGCGACAAAGCATTCTCGAGCCAAAATCAACAAAAAACACTGTATCGTACTCATTCATGGTCTGATGCGGACCAAGCATTCAATGACCCCCCTCAAGAACGTCTTGGACAAAAAATGTGATTGTGAAATTGTTTGTTTTTCGTATGCAAGTACTCGAGAAACAATCGGTACACATGCTTTGGCCTTGCGAGAGTTTCTTGAGAGTCTGCCTGAAGCATGGACACTATCTTTTGTTGGCCATAGCATGGGCAATATTGTTATCCGGCACCTCATCGCAGACCTGCAAGCCGATCCGACGAACAGCGAACTTCTCAATCGGTGCCAACGTATGGTTATGCTTGGTCCACCCAATCAGGGTGCAGCTATTGCACGGCAACTCTCGTCTCTAGGAATGTTCGAATGGGTAGCAGGCAAGGGTGCTATGGAGCTTGGACCGAACTGGGAGGAATTTTCAGAAAGCCTCGCCACCCCGCCATTCCCTTTTAGTATTGTCGCAGGAGAAGTAGAAAATAAGCCAATTCAAAATCCTCTCCTCGACAATCCGAGTGATTTTGTTGTCGAAGTTGACGAAGCTCGTCTTGAGGGCAGTGAATCGTTTGTTATTGTTCCGGCTTTGCACAGTTTCTTGATGAAGGATCCCCAGGCCCAAGAGTTTGTCGCAGACTTTCTTTGCCACTGATTTTTGAGAGATTCATTGAGGACATGCATCCCAGATGCTAAGTCAAGCCGGCAAAATTGTTTCAAAGAGTATTGAAGAGGCTTTCATTGGCTGTCTCTATCGGCTAGTTCGTGCCTTCAATAATATTGACATGATTTTTGTAATGGACATGGAACCAGCGAATAGCTTCATCCCAGCGTGGTTGCTCCATCTTTGATTTCCAAATGTTCATCTGATTTTTCATTGCCTCGACACGTTTTGTATGCTGAGCAGCAACATTTTGCTTCTCTTCACGATCTTGTGTCAGGTTGTAAAGCGCATAACCATAATCTTTAACATAGATCAACTTCCAGTTGTTGTCCCGCATCGCTGAGAACCAGAGCTTGTGCCAAAAGAGTTGCTGGTGTGGCACTCCTTTTTCGGTACCGGTAAGAAAAGGCGTGAGGTCAACACCGTCTAGGTGAGCATTTTTAACATCACCACCAGCGGCTGCGAGTGAGGTCGCAAAAATGTCCATTGAAGAGACCAGCCCATCATAGACTTTCCCAGTCGGGAACTTTTCAGGCCAACGCATGAGAAAAGGTACCCGTATTCCACCCTCAAACTTAATTCCTTTATGGCCAGCTAGAGGGAGGTTGATTGAACCGTTACCTGTTGCGCCGCCGTTGTCACTTAAAAACCAGACAATGGTATTTTCAGTTCTGCCAGATTCATCGAGTGAATCGAGGACCTTTCCAATGGCTCGATCCATTGCCCAAATCATGGCTGCATAGGTACGGCGTTTTTTATCTCCAATGTTTTTAAAACGCTTGAGATCTTCCTCAGTTGCATGCATCGGACCGTGCGGTGCAGTAAATGAGAGGTAGAGAAAAAAAGGTTTTTCTGAATCATTTTCAAGGAATTCAATCGCCTGCCGTCCAAAAACATCTGTCAGATAGCCATCAAACGCTACCGTTGCGCCATTCATTTCAATTCGTTTCGTACTGGACGGTTTGTCTTCCCGATTAGGGCTGAAGAAATAGCTTCGCGACCCTTCACGGAGTCCGTAAAAAGAGTCGAAGCCGCGCTTTGTTGGATAAAAGCGGTCTGCGTTTCCAAGATGCCATTTTCCAACAAGTCCTGTTCGGT
Organism: Pirellulales bacterium; assembly: GCA_039831725.1. GTDB lineage: Bacteria > Planctomycetota > Planctomycetia > Pirellulales > UBA1268 > UBA1268. Next base: position 255 of record JBDOMQ010000226.1, on the reverse strand, counting down.
ACCCCAGCTTTTTTAATGCATCTGCCATCGTCTGTTGGTTGAGATCCATTCCCTGATCTGGTGGAGGCGTATTGGCTTCATGACCAAAACGCTGTTGATAACGCCCTGTAAGCAAGCCAGCCCGAGATGGGCTACAGACGGACGCAGTGACGTGCCCATCACTGAAACGAATACTATTTGCAGCAAGTCGATCGATGTTGGGTGTGCGAATATCAGACGATCCTTGAAAACCGAGATCAGCCCACCCAAGATCAT
>JBDOMQ010000314.1:0-10422 GCA_039831725.1 Pirellulales bacterium | reverse complement strand
AGATCTGCAAGAGAGGCTTCGCAATCGATTTCCTGATTGTCGAGGCGAGCAATCTGTAATGCAGCGCGGAACATATCTATCTTTTCATCATCAACGGCTACTTCGTCAGAAAGCTTTTCTACTATTTGATGATGGTGAACCTGTGAAGCCAGCACCCGTAACTGCTCAGATTGTCGTGACAGTGAATCAGCTTTCAATTGAAGAGCAGCTACTGCAGTCGATCCGGCTCCTGCTAACGACTCAACTAGCGTTGTATTACTGGCATCAATTTCCTGGAATCCTGCTGTTGTTTTTTCAATCTGTGCCCATACTGCGTCGTCTGGCTGAAAGTGTGGCACTTCTTTCCCACAAGAAAAACGGCGAAATACCGCTTCGGTGCCCCGAAATGAAACGAGTCCAGGTCTGCCACCACGCAAATTCTGATCAGAAGATACTACAACTTCATGATCATTGACATAACAACGGATACCGTCCTCTTCAACGCGAACACGAAGATGATTCCAATCATCTTTACGGTATTCTGGAACATCAATATCCTCAATCACATTCCAAGTGAACACTGTTGGACCATCAAATCGAGTAAATCGCAACCGACCATTACTTGGGTAAAAACCGTAATGCTTATCTCCTCCATCTGCTTCAAACACCAGACCCGCGGCACCCGATTCGTTATCAAATTTGACTTGGACACCAACTTCATAGGGCACACCGGGCAGTGCACCTTTTGCCAGACAAAGGCTTCGTCCACCAAACCCTTTTCCTTTACCTGTTACCGTGATTCGACCCGCTCGTTGACGCCAAAGCCCACCGCCAACAGTCATCCATTCAGCTGAATCAAGTTGACCAATAGTTAGCCAGCGATCGAGTAACACTGGATTTGGATTTTCTAATAATTCATTTACATGGTCGGCAACTACTGCAAAGCCGAGATTACGTGTCACCTGTGACTTTAATGTAAGAATACCATGGACTAGTCCGCTTCGATCGAACAATGGCCCTCCACTGTTCCCTGACTCAATCGGAATCGCTAATTGGATCATCTCCACACCATCAATAGTGCGTCTTCCGGACACGCGACCAACGACAACGCTCCGCTCAAGTCCGTGGGGATTTCCAATTGCAATAATTTCTTGGCCGTCGCGAAGAGAACTTGGAACGGCTAGCACCAACGGCTTCAAATCTTTTGCTTCTATTCGTATGACTGCAACGTCTGCGTTTCGGTCAGTCGCATGTATTTCGGTCACATCAAAGACGCGGCCATCTACAAGCTCAACTGAAATAGGCCTGGCTTCTCCAATCACATGCAAATTCGTCGCGATGAGGCCATCAGAGGAAACTATAAAACCTGTCCCCAGACCAGCATCCTTTCCTCCTCTACCAACGTGGCGAATAGTTACCACGGACGGACGAACAGTAGTGACTAGTTCTTCAACGGAAGGAATGTTGTCCTTAGCTTGCTCCGAGTCCTGCGCACTGCCGGCCACACCAAAAAAGGAAGCCACAAGGAAACACAACGTGGTCAACAACAAACTGTTACTACTCAAGAAGAAGGTCGGTGCTTTGGCTTTCTCGTATTCCTTCGCTCTACCTGACCCGTTGAACATAGTCGGCAGACGAACAAAATGACGTGGCTTGCTCATACGTTCACCTAATTCTTGAGACAAAATAGTTATTCAACTTGTAGGGTCACTCCACCTTCATCATCGCGACAAATTCTGCCAGAAGAAAATAACACCCGCATTTCCAGCAAGTCGTTGATTTTTAAGCAAAGCACCGCTGTTTTGTACAAATACCGTGTTTATATCAACACATGCTCGCGGTTTCCGTAAACACATGATGCCCAACAGAGAACACTGTGTAATATTAAGTAATACGGCGACGTAGATTCCCAGTGCGATTCAACTCAACACAATTTTCCCCCATATTACGGCAACATGCACGCAAGTATCCAACAATTCCCTGCTCCCGTGTTTTTTAAGTTCATCATGCGGACCATTGCATTCTCTATTTTTGCAAGTGCCACGCTACTTTCAACGAAAGCGGCTAACGCAGAAGCCTTTGATTTCCAGAAAGGTGACGTTGTGGCCATTTATGGAAATGGGCTGGCTGACCGAATGCAACACGAGCCATGGGTGGAGACACTTTTGCAAAAACACCTGCAAGGCATGGAAATTAGCTTCCGCAACATGAGTTTTTCAGGTGATACGGCTGACCAGAAACCACGAAGCAAGGGTTTCATTGATGATGAAGCATATCTTCAGCACGTTGGGCCATCAGTCATTTTTATTATGTACGGGTACAACGAATCATTTAGAGGAGAGGAGGGAGCATCTGAGTACACACGGCAACTTGTTGAACTCGTTGAAAAATATCGACGACTACGCAAAGAAAAAGACTGTGATGCTCGGTTCGTGTTATTCAGTCCTATTGCCTATGAACAAACGGGCAGCCCAAATCTTCCCGATGGCACCCAACTTAACGCGAACCTTGCTATCTACACCGAAGCCACTCGGCTGGCTGCTACTGAAACAAAATCTACTTTTGTTGATCTCTACGGACCAACTTCCCAGCGATTTGCAGAGGGAAAAAAGCAACTGACTCACAATGGCATTCATCTAAATAATGCTGGATACCGGGAACTTGCTGACATCATAAGCACATCACTCCTGAATATCCCGACACCACCTCAATCAAATTTAGAAGCCATTTATAACGCTGCATGTGAAAAAAATTGGACATGGCACAACCGTTACCACGCGACCGATGGTAATGACATTTGGGGATCTCGTTCAACGCTGACATTCGTTGATGGACAGAGCAATGCTGATGTCTTGCGAAACGAACTCGTCATGCTCGATGTAATGACAGCCAATCGTGATAAGGTCATTTGGGAGGCTGCAAAAGGAAAACAAATAATTGCCGACGATAGTAATGTCCCGCCTCCGGTGAAGGTAATTTCTAATGTGGGAGGTGGCAGCAAGAGTTCAAGTGCTGAAAAAGAAGGCAGCGTGACCTACCTCAGTCCGGAAGAAAGTATTGCGCAAATCTCAGTACCCGATGGGTTTGAACTGAATGTCTTCGCATCTGAGGAAATGTTTGAAGACTTTGCAAATCCAGTTCAACTACAAGTTGATGGAAAAGGGCGGCTCTGGGCAGCATGCTGGAACACGTATCCGAAGTGGGAACCACTTAAGAAAATGAATGATGCTCTCGTCATTCTTGAAGATACCGATCGTGATGGTGTAGCAGACAAGCGAAAAATATTTGCTCATGTTCACAATCCACTGGGTTTTGAATTTTGGGGAGGAGGTGTCGTTGTCACGTCAGGCCCCGACTTGGTTTTTCTTAAAGATACCGATGGTGATGATGTAGCAGACCTTCGTTACCCTTTGCTCCAGGGCTTAGGCACTTCTGACACACATCACGCTGCCAACAATTTGATTTATGGACCAGACGGTGGAATTTACTGGCAGAGTGGCATTTTTCTTATGAATAACCACGAAACACCGTGGGAGCAAAATCTTGCTATCGGTGAGTCGGGAATGTATCGATTTGATCCTCGAACATTTGCAATCACGCCACATGCAGCAAACAAACCAAACCCACACGGGACAAGTTTTGACTATTGGGGCTATTGCTACGCAAACGATGGCACCGGCGGCCGTTCATATCAGGTACGACGAGAAGGCAATGGCTTCAAAATGCACACGCTCTTAGCGAAAGAGTTCCGGCCAGTGCCCGCAAACGAAGTGCTGTCCTCTGATCACTTTCCTGAAGACATGCAACAGGATTTCCTTATTTGCAATACGATCGGATTCCTTGGGATTCGACAGTATGACCTCGATCGAGGTGAAGGCCTTCCAGTGAACAAAGCGGCTGTTGACGATGATGCAGACTACGTCAAAGTGGAAAAAGAGGGACAACTCATTATTGTCAATCACCCAGCACTGAAAAATAAAAAGATCACTGGATTGAAATTGAGTGTTGCTGGCAATCAGCAAATGAATATTTCCGAAATTGAAGTGATATCTGGATCAGACGCTCTCAAAACAAAAAAACGAAACATTGCAAAAAAAGCATCGTTTAGTCTTTCCAGTGAATACAACAAAGGCATGTTCCCAGCCAACCTGCTCGTTGATGGAAACAAAAACAACTTTGCACACACCTCAATGCAAAGAGACCCATGGATGAAAGGTGAGTTTTCAACACCCGTTGAAATCTCTGAACTACGGGTTTGGAATCGAAAGGGGTTCGAAAGCCGTTTCAATAACGGCAAGATCGAGTTCTTCAACAATGACACGTTACTTGCGGCTGTTGATATCAAACTTGACGGAGGCAAAACTCGGGAACGGGCATTCGGAGAAGTCTGGGGGACTCCGGTTAAGGATATTATCAATAGCAGTGATCGCAATTTTCGGCCAACTGACGCGATCGTTGGTGAAGACGGTGCTTTGTACGTAGCTGATTGGCAAAATGTCATTATCGGCCATATGCAACACAATATTCGTGACCCAAATCGTGACCATACACACGGACGGATTATCCGAGTCACGGTAAAGAATCGACCATTACAGAAACCCGTCGCTATTGCAGGCCAACCTATTGAGGATCTACTTGAAAATCTTAAGCACCCGGTAAACGGAGTGCGGCATCGCACGCGGGTCGAACTGAGTGGTCGTGACTCTGATGCCGTAATAGAGGCAACACAGAAATGGATGGGGAGTTTCGATCCGAATAATGAAACAGAAGCCCATCATCTCGTTGAAGCATTATGGCTGCACCAACAACATAACATCAAAAACCAGTCGCTTCTTGACACCTTGCTCAACTCAACAGTCCGACATGCTGTCGAGGCTGCGAAAACAGTCGAACACTTTTGGACAAAGGTAAATGTGGAAGTGAGCAGTGGATTTGCTGCACCAGCAGAGAGTGATTTCGTCAAATTTGAGATACCAAAACATCTCAAGGCCAACGATCGTAAAACATACAAAATCGGTGCCGAGATCTACCAGCGTGAAGCCCACTGTGGCACGTGTCATCTAACTCACGGAAAGGGGAATGGCATTATCTACCCATCTCTTGTCAATAGTCCGTGGGTAAATGGAAGTGAAGAAAGGCTCATCAAGGCAACGCTTCACGGTATGTGGGGGCCGATGGAAGTACATGGCAAGAAATATGATCCAGCCCGGGGTGTTCCTCCCATGACAGCTTTTCGGAATCTTCTCAATGATGAAGAACTCGCTGCTGTATTAACATTTGTTCGAAACACATGGGGCAACAAGGCGACATCTATTTCACCGGATACTGTCAAGCAGATTCGATCGGCAACGACCGACCAGACAACTTTCTGGAAGCCTGCTGAGCTTTTGGCAGACCATCCACTTGAACCAGAATTAGTGGCTGCTGCTCAATCAGAGCAACAGGTTTTTTCAAATCTTGCCCTCGAGAAGGCATTGCTTGCCACACCCGTTGAGGAACTTGCACGCACGGCAATGACGCAAGGCAATATCAAACGGGGAAAAAACATTTTTTATAAGTCGGCTGCAGCATGCGCAACCTGCCACCACCCACCAAAGGGCGGCATCCGCCTTGGACCTGATCTGCAGGAACTCAAGACAAAACGGACCCCAGAGCAGCTTGTCGAGTCACTTCTCTACCCCTCAAAATTGATCGACAAGGAATACGTGCAAGTAACCGTTATTACAGACGACGGGAAACAGCAGACCGGAATCAGAACCGCTGAGAATGACAAAGAAATTCTACTGCGGAATCTTGCCCAGCCCGAACCCGTGTCCATTCAAAAGGACACCATTGATGAAATCTTTGAATCACCTATTTCACTGATGCCGGAGAATCTTGTTCGACAACTCAAAAACAGGCAAGAATTCAACGATCTGATGCGATACGTCCTTGAAGTTCGAAAACGGTAGCTTGTGAACCGGATCAACGACTACGAAGGCTGATTTGTATTACCTGTGATTGGTGTTGGTTCCTACCATTCCTTGATTCATTTATTCGAGAATCATTGCATCTATCTCGACGCTATCAACTGTAAAATGGACGGTCACAAGATGATTGGAGATGGTAGAACAGGCCATGGTGGTGGATTTGCTCAGCTATTTTCACAGACAACGTCTTTGGTTTGCTTTTATGTAAACTGTCGGCTTTTTTGTTTCTGAAAACCAATCAACTGGATGCTTCCTTGATTGTCAATGTTCAGAGTTGAAAATCCATTGTTAGCCAGTCCCGTTCCTTCCACCATCGCGACTAGTGTGCAGTAGTGGATTCCACCGATGATATTGAGGTCGTTTTGGTGACTGTGCCCCTGGAAAACGGCAATCACGTTTCCTGACGATTCGAGTAGCCTGCGAACTTCTCTGTTATTTTTTACTCCGTAGTTGTTACTGACATCAAGACGTTGGTGGGCCAGGACGATGACCGGTTTCTTATTATTATTGAGATCTTCTTGGAGCCATTTCAATTCTGTTGGCGGGATATTGGCGTCAGTCCATTGGAAATTTTTTCGTTCGTAGGCGACGCCATCACTCCGAAAGCAGGCATCAAGAACGATGAAATGAAATCCTTCCTTATCGAAAGAATAGTAAGATTCTTTTTGCCCTACCCCTTCAAGAAATTCTTCCTTTTTCAACGTGTCGACACAGTGGTTCCCGAGGACATAGTGACGGTTGGAGCAAATTTTCGAAAGTTTTTTGTTAACGGTTTCTAAGTAGGCTTGCTCCATCTCAACAGTATCGGCTGCGTCGATCAGGTCACCCAGTTCGACGAGAACCGAAATTTTATATTTCTGAAACTGAGCTGCTGCTGCATCGAGTTTCACAAGTGATTCACGGTAATGACGGGAGCCAGCTGGTGGCTTGTCGGCGTAGTGCAAGTCGGTAACTAGGCCGATGCTAAGTTTTGGCTTGAATTGGTTGCCTGCAAATGCTCGTGGGCAAACGGAGGTGGCAGTCAGTGTAAGCGTGCCATTAATTAAAAAAGCCCTGCGTCCAAAACTGCTTCTGGAATCTTGTGTTGGCATTCTCACTCTAAGAGTACGATAAGGTTGAAAACGGGAAAGGGAAGTTCACGCAAATGTCGTAATAGCATACCCACCTTAATTGCCATCTTTGATTGGGGCGAATTCGTATTCCTCAATGAGTACTTGTTCCCCTTTACATGCTGGTCCAAATGCCGGAGGTGGGACTTGAACCCACACGCCCTTGCGGGCAACGGATTTTGAATCCGTCGCGTCTGCCATTCCGCCACTCCGGCTTATATACCGAAGATTACGTCACGACAGCACGTTTTGCCAGCAGTGGTCTCGCGGCGGCCGTAGGACGTCTGCTACGGTTCTCCCATGAAAGTTTATGCGTTCGAAGATTCCACTGTCCCAACCCTCGGGCCACTTATCATGGCTCGGCCTGCGTGTGATGTTACCATTGGGACTGAATCACTTTATGAGATGCTTACTCGGTTTGGCCAGGTGCATCGAATAGTGCGGCCGCACCTACAGCAGTACCTTCTTGACCTCGACACCGCGCGGGCACCTTTCTGGGGATTGAACAAGGAACATGACCAATGTTGCATAACAAACGATGAACATGTTCTTTTTATCAATGCCCGTCTTATTCCAAATCGTGCTCATCTTATCGCGATCCAGAACCTTCTTGATGCTGATCATTGTTGTAAAATTTATGCTGGGAATGTACTTGCAGCTGCTGTGATCGATCAAAAAGATTGCACAGCGTTTATAAATGCTGCGTCTTCCGAAGATGGGTTACTCATCCAGCTTCTCAATGAAAACAGCTTGCCTATTATTGACGGCGAACTGAAATTAATTGATTCTCCAGAAGATTTTCTTACAGCTCATGAACAATCAATCGAGGGGATGACTGCCCTCGCGATAGATTCTGGAAACTATGTTGAGCTGCGATCTGGCTTGTACCAAGAAAGAAAATTGGGGCAGAAAATCACGTCGACAATCGATGACTTTATTACTATTCGCTCTGGACCAGTCATCCTTGAAGCCGGTGTAAATATCGGGCCTTTCTGTTGCTTCGATGGGCCTATCAAAATTAATTCACAATCAAAGATCCATCCTCACTCGTGGCTTGGACCAGCCACTGTTGTTGGCAGAGACTGCAGGCTTGCAGGCGAAGTTACTGCTACTGTCATGGAATCTTTTTCAAACAAGTCACATGACGGATTTCTTGGTCACAGTCACCTTGGCAGCTGGGTCAACTTGGGTGCCGGCACAGTCACCGCTAACCTAAAGGTGAGTTATGGAATGATCAAAATCTATCCTTCTGATAATAACGCCATCAAAACAAAACGACAATTTTTTGGCGTGCTTTGTGGAGATTTTACAAAGACCGCTGTGCGTACCGCGTTACCATGTGGCGCTCTTATCGGCCCAGCATCTACGCTGGGTGGCAACCCACCGGTAGCAGTTCTACCATTCACCACAGACCTCGGTGGCGAACATCCTGTTACAACCACAACGGTTAATCAACTCACGACAGCCCTTGAACGGATGATGCACCGCCGCGGAATACATTTCCATCCAGCAGACAGAAACCTGCTAATATCGATGACGGCTGCAGAAAATGAACATATAAAAATTTATATGCGTGCTTGAAAGCCACCACACGTTCTATTTTTTGATGTAACGTGTGATTCTAGATTTTCTCTGTTAGGGTAATAGATCGGCATACGGTTTCTATATAAGTCTTTTTCACCTCCTACCCCATTTCCTTCCGTTGCAGAAAGGAATCGTTGTGACGCAGCAACCTAGTTATGCGAAAGAATCGTTTGATCTCTCCTTTGAGTTATTTCCACCGAAAACGGCTGAATCCGAAGCCATGCTCTGGCAAACTGTGGATGAGTTAATGGGTTTTGAACCTACACTTATCACGTGCACCTACGGAGCGGGAGGTTCAACCCAGACAAAGACTCTCGAGGTATTGGATGGCGTTCTCTCGCGATACCCAACTGTTGCTGTTGCGAGCCATCTGACCTGTGTTGGCCGAACAAAAGATCAGTTGAGAGAGTATCTCTACGAAGCTCAACAAAGGGGGGTAGCTTCTATTGTCGCACTACGCGGTGATCCGCCGCAGGGCGAGACTACTTTTACTCCAATTGCCAATGGACTTCATTATGCTGCCGAGTTGGTAGCTCTAATCAAAGAAGAGTTTCCTGAATTTGGAATTCTGGTTGCTGGCTATCCAGAGACCCACCAGGAAGCAGTCAGCCCTGAAGCAGATCTGGAACACCTGAAAGAAAAATGCAACGCAGGTGGTGATACGATCGTAACGCAATTGTTCTACGACAATAGCGACTTTTTCAGGTTCCGAGACCGCTGTTCTTCAATTGGAATTACCAAACCCATTATCCCAGGACTAATGCCAGTTACGAATTTCAAACAGATCAAGCGAATTGCAACTCTATGCAAAGCTCGACTACCAAACAGTTTTACACAAGCACTCGAAAAAGCTGGTGATGACGCCGATGCACAATTCGAAGCAGGTGTAGACTATGCATCAAAACAAGCTGAAGAATTACTCTCTAATGGTGTACCTGGTATGCACTTGTACGTTCTTAATAAGTCTCCAGCCGCAATTCGTGTTCTCGAACAAGTTGGCATGACGAGACCCTGAAAAAGCTCTATGGCTGGGCCTGCCGAGGCGGAAGATCATTGTCCATACTGCTGATATAGCTTCGCAAACGCTGGAGTTCATCACTCACGTGACGTAACTTCAACATGTTTTCCACTCGTTTCACCAACTCAATCTTATTCACCGGCTTTGAAAGAAAATCGTCTGTGCCTGCCTCTACTGCACGTTCGATATCACCAAGTTCCCCAAGTGCCGTCACCATCAAAACCATAATCTGTCGAGTCACCGAATCTGCTTTAAGTTGCTGACACACTTCAAAGCCAGATAATTTCGGCATCATAATGTCGAGAAGAATGATATCGGGCTTGAATGATGAGACTTTTTCCAAGGTATCAGAGCCGTCAACTGCTGTTGCAATTTCGCAGTCAACATCAGCCAGGTACACCTCAAGAAGCTCACGATTTGGTTCGTTGTCATCCGCAATAAGAATCCGGCTCGTTCCGGCGGACAATGAATCGCTATTGTTTTTTTGCATGGAAATAAACACGTAGTCAGAAAATTTTTGTACTGGACCAATAGTATCAGGGAAGCTGAAAAATTGATTGGCTTTTTACGATGGCAAACTCTTCTGGGAATGTGTGGAAAGCTTGTATCAGCAGACTATTCGTTCGAGTTTCAACATTCACCAAACTGATAGCCCCAATACCGAGGCGTCCACCAGATGCAAATCGATGAAATAAACCGTGCGAAATGCCATCGGCTGATAATTCCTGCTGAAATGTCCAAAATACGTCCGGACGCACCCGCT
>JBDOMQ010000209.1:0-10450 GCA_039831725.1 Pirellulales bacterium | reverse complement strand
ATCTCCGGTTTTTTTCACCTGCTGGCGGCTGTAAGCCTCTTGGCACTGCCCCAGACAACCACTCTTGTTGGCAGCTACACCACATGGACCGTCTGGGGGATTGCTGTTCTTCTTGTCGTCGAACATCTCCTGGTGAGCTCACGAGACCTTTCTCGCGTAAATCAGGCTTTTTTTACCGTAAATGCAGTCATCGGTCTTGTTCTCCTCGCAGGAATCAGCGCCGATCTCTGGTTGCCATAAATTAATCAGTTGTTTTTTTCACTTATTTGCGGTTTTATCTACAGCAATAGCGAAATCTTATTTCCCTAGGGATTAACACATGATATCTGCAGTTCGACGATCACTTGATTCAATCCGTGAGAAAGTAGTCTCCGGTGAACGATTGACGCCCAAAGAGTCAGAGAGCCTTTGGGATGAGTCTGTTGATCTTCACGAACTTGGTGAACTCGCAAACCTTGTTCGGCAACGGAAAAACGGTGACGCCGGCTATTACAACATTAATACCCACCTCAACCCAACGAATGTTTGTGTTTATCGCTGTACATTTTGTGCGTTTCGCGCTGATCTAAGGGATGAGCGGGGCTACTGGATGACAGACGAGCAAATCCTCCAGCGTGGACAAGAAGCCGTTGAAGCTGGAAGCACCGAGATGCATATTGTTGGCGGCTTGCACCACCAGAAAAACTATGACGCCTATCTCAACATCATTAAGATTTTACACGAGGCGTACCCCAGTCTCCATCTCAAGGCATGGACACCCGTCGAAATAAATTGGTTCTGTCACCTTACAAAACGAACAAAGACTGACATCCTCAGTGAAATGAAATCTGCTGGGCTTGGAAGTCTTCCTGGTGGAGGTGCTGAAATCTTTCATCCCGAAGTCCGCGATAAGATCTGTGAACACAAAGCCGATACAGAAGAGTGGTTTGAAATTCATAGAGTGGCACATTCTCTTGGGCTACGAAGTAATGCAACTATGCTTTACGGCCACCTTGAGAATGCCTACCACCGTACAGATCATTTGATTCGCTTGCGGGAATTGCAGGATGAGACAGGTGGTTTTCAGACTTTTATCCCCCTCGCTTTCCACCCAGAAAACACCCGACTGTCTCATATTCCAAAGCCATCAGCTGCAATGAGTCTCAGAACGATGGCTATAAGCAGACTCGTGCTAGACAACTTTGACCACTTGAAAGCATATTGGATCATGCTGGGATTAGGTACGGCCCAAACAGCACTGTCATACGGTGCAGATGATATTGACGGTACGGTGCGGCATGAATTGATCTACCATGACGCCGGGGCTGAAACACCTGAAATCCTCACTGTGGAGAAAATCAAAAATCTAATCCGAGAAGCGGGACGAGAACCAATTGAAAGAGATACACTGTATCGTCGTGTGGATCGGAACGGCCAGTTTTGGGAGAGTGGCGAAGCAATAGTCACGGCCTAGGCCATGAACTCATATTCTCCATCAACTTACCTTTTCCAGGCCAAGGTTGAGAGTAGCCGCCCAGCGTCCTAATAACACTTTTTTCAGCCTGAGGAATTTTTGGGCATCCAGTGTCGGGTCGGTCTCAAATATAGACTTTGCGTCATTTCGAGCTTCGGCAGCCACTGCCCCATCTCGAAGGAGATCGGCAAGGTACAGAGGGGGGGATCCGCTCTGTTGCGAACCTAATATATCGCCCGGACCGCGTAAGATTAGATCTTGCTCAGCTAGTACAAATCCATCGGTACTTGAGACGAATGCGTCAATACGGGGTGACTTACCTGCCTCTGCATCAGTAACTGCAGCACAAATACCCTGCACGCGACCTCGGGCAATCCGCCCACGTAGCTGGTGCAGTTGTGCGAGTCCAAAATTTTCGGCATCGAGAATTGTCATGATTGTGGCATTCGGCACATCAATCCCAACTTCAATGACACTAGTTGCTACGAGAACATCAAAACGCCGATCACGGAAGTCTGCCATTACAGATGCTTTTTGATCTGGTTTCATTCGGCCATGAAGAAGTCCAAGTCGAAATGCTTCAAGGTGTCCGTTTGCTAGTGACTCAAATGCCGAAGAAATACTCGCCGTATCTCGACCAGAAATATCAACCGTTGGAGCCACAACATACCCCTGACGGCCCTCTTTCAGCTTCTTACAAAAGAATTCCCACCACTGCTCCGCCTGATCGTTCGCAACTCGATACGTAGCGACTTCTTGCCGCCCCGGAGGCAATTCATCAATGACAGATATGTCTAAATCCCCATACACGGCATGAGCTACTGTTCGAGGTATCGGCGTCGCCGTCATCACCAGGGTGTGCGGGTCACGAGCCCCCTGTCGCAAGAGCGACCGTTGAAGCACACCAAATCGATGCTGCTCATCGATAACGACTAATCCAAGGTTGGCGAAAGCAGCTTCGCTACAGATAAGCGCCTGCGTACCCACGACTAATTGAATCTCGCCTGATTCAATCTGTTCTCGTAGCTTTCGCCGTTCGGCTGCCCGCTGTCCACCTACTAAGAGACCTACCCGAAGCGAAGACCCCCGGTCCGTCAAAAGAGAAGTCAGCGTGTGGTAGTGCTGCCGTGCCAGCAACTCAGTCGGGGCCATAATCGCTGCCTGGAAGCGACACGACGGGCTCGTACTAGAGCTGTCTTCTTCCGACTTGGCTCCAAGAACCGATGTCGCTGCAGTTGCAAGCATGCAATAAGCCGCAACGGCCGTCTTGCCACTTCCAACATCCCCTTGAAGGAGTCTATTCATTGGCTTTGTCTGTCGCATATCAGATGCAATCTCTGCGCACACTCGCTTTTGTGCAGTGGTAAACTCGTGTGGAAAGAGTGCTTTGATGCGACTGTCGAGTCGGCTATCTATGTCGATAGAGGGCGCAGTCTGCCGAACATCTTGCTGTCCACGGTGAAGCCGAAGTGCTAACTGCAACATGAGAAGCTCTTGATACACAAAACGTCTGCGTGCAGCTTCCATCGCATCACGACTTTCAGGACGATGAATCGAGCGTATTGCCTCTCCGATCGACATAAGATTCTTTGATTCAAGCAATGAATCAGGAAGTGACTCTTCAAGATGATCTGCAGCCGTGCTAAGAGCAGCTTGTACAGCCAAGCGAACGTGAGATTGCAATACCCCGTCGGTGAGTGGATACACCGCAAGCCACTCAACAGGACTGCTGTCTTCCGCCTCATCCAGCCACCGAATCTCCGGATGTGAAAATTCCCACTTCCCACTGTTACGTCGAGGCTGGCCAGCTGCTACAAATCGACGGCCTTCTGTAAAACGGGATGCAAGAAAAGGCATATTAAACCACACACATCTCATTGGTCCCTGCTCGGTTTCGACCTCTACAGCTAGCATTGTTCGGCCGCGGGATATCGTCCGAAGAAATGTAGAAAGAACAGTACCGCCTAGAGATGCATGCTCACCTTCAACCAATTCATCGAGGCAATGCTTTCCGGTGAAATCACGATAGTCTCGTGGGAAATGCATCAACGCATCACGAACGGTAATAAGGCCAAGTTTCGCCAACTTGGCCGCTCGAACCGAACCTACACCTGGTAACCGTTCAAGGCGAATCCTGAGTTCAGAGCCCGTCTCGTCCTGACCAGCATCGTGTGTGTTTTCTTCTTCGATCGACATGCCGGCCCGTTATTTCTTGGAACCTGGCAAGAGTGGCTGGTATGCAGCAACAGCCATTTCATCGCACCGCTCATTTTCTGGATGACCAGAATGTCCTGCGACATGTTGAAAAATAACACTGTGAGATGCCGCCAGTCGATCCAGTTCTCGCCATAAATCCTCATTCTTGACGGCTACAAGGCGTCCCCGTTCTTTTCTTTTCCAGCCTTGCTTTTTCCATTTTGGCAGCCAGTCTGAAAGACCTGTTCCAACGTACACGCTATCGGTCACAAGTTCGACACACGTCGGCCGCTTCAATTGCTGAAGACCCTGAACTGCAGCAGTCAACTCCATTCGGTTATTTGTCGTATCCGCCTCACTTCCCTGCGCTGATGTCTCGCGCCCTGTTTCAGGGTGTCGCAGAATATAGGCCCATCCACCTGGCCCCGGATTGCCGCTGCACGCACCATCTGTGAACAGTAAAACCTCTGGCTTTTTCTTGTTTTCCGCAGGCATTTCTTTTTTAGACCGAAGGGAATTTGAAGGATTCAGTAATTGCACTCACTTCTGTAACTTGTATTTCAGAATATGGGGTCTGATTCAAGAAGGAAACACCTTCGACTGCCAACCCGTACTCAGGCTGATGAAGCAATCGGAATCGCCGGTGGTATGCCGCATGCCTTCAGGCAAACAGGGAGTCGCACTCGAAAAATACTACCCTGCCCCAGATGACTTTCGACGGTCACATCACCACCAAGTAAACGACACAGTTCTCGAACAATTGAGAGCCCAAGTCCAGTTCCTGAAATCTCTCGTGTCATCGCATCATCACCTGCCTGAAAATTACTACTCTGCCTGAACTTTTCAAAAATAGCCTGCTGCTCCTCAACAGCAATACCTACCCCTGTATCAGAAACTTCGAGCAAAAAGTTTTCGGTGTCAAGCAACTTTCCAGACACAGAAATCCGACCACCCTCTGGTGTGAATTTTACGGCATTTGACAAGAGGTTTGATAAGATTTGTTGCAGCTTCGACTGGTCTTGCTCAATCTTCGGAACCTCATCGCTGACCGCTATCGTGAGAGCAATTCTCCTCTTTTCTGCCATGGGCCGAATCATGTCGCATTGCGCTGAGACAATAGACCCAAGCTCAAAACTGGTTGCCCGGACATCCATTTTACCTGCCTCCATTTTGGCGAGATCAAGAATATCATTGATCATCTCAAGCAGCATACGGCCGGACTTTCGAATATTTTCGACATACCGAACCTGCTTCTCGTCAAGCAATTGATTAGACCCAAGCACATCGGAGAAACCAAGAATACTGTTAAGCGGCGTTCGTAATTCGTGGCTCATGGTAGCGAGAAAGTCGCCCTTCAATCGATTCATCTCATAGAGATGCATATTGGCCCTCGCCAGTTCGTCGACTTTGCCGTCAAGGTCCCCATTCACTTTCTTGAGTTCGTCCTGAGACTCAACAAGCCCCCGAAGCATTCTGTTAAAAGCCACACCAAGTTCCTCAAACTCATCTGCCGTATGAATATCAGCTCTTGCGTCAACATTTCCACGACGGACTTCATCACTCACATCCCGTAGATGTTCGAGTGGCTTCACAATGACAAAACGCACAATCAAATAAGCTGCAAGCATGGCTAGGAACACTGTAATGATTGCAGTCGCCAACAGGATCGCACGGTTCCAATTAATTGCTTGTCGTGTTATCCCGTCTGGCATGACAACTTTTACAATGGCCATAAGATCGCCACTGGCATATTTCTGACGCTTGTTCGGTTGACTCTCGCCATCTTCCCCCCGAACACTGCCACGAAACTCATGACAAATGAGACACGACTGCTGAACACGAATCGGTTGATAATAGTGGTATTCTTTCTTGTCCGCAGTTCGGTACTCCCGGTACTCATCATCTGACGTTAGCAAGAGACTCGCTGAGGATTCGTCACCTTTCTTCGGCGGCGCATTCTCAACAAAATAATCGAGAACAGCCGCATCAAGTCGAGTGTAACTAGCCAGTTCCTCAGGCGACGCATCCGGGGAAAGAATTCTCCAGCTGTAGGGCTGGTTTTGAAGCATCTTGCCGAGTGTTTCAATCGGATTCGTGTACTTCTTGTCAGCCTCAAGATTTTTCCAGTGATGATTGATCATCACTGCATCAACAAGGTGCCTTCCCGTACTCCTTGTTGTCGTAAAGACGATTTCCTCAGTTCGTTGGCCGTACCACCAGAAACTTCCCGTAATAAGCAGGAGCAAACAGAGACCAAAGAGAAAGCGACATTTTCTCTCCAGGCTCGTTTCACCAAGAATTTCTTTAAATGACCTATACGCCATGTACTACTACCTTTGATCGTATCTTACCGCATTGCCGGGAACTCCGCGAAATCTATATCACCTGGTCACGATAGCACTGCTTCCAAAGCTTGAAATCACATTCGGAGGTATTCGTGAACTCAAGAATTGGCAGCGGTGTCTCGATGCGGGACTTAAAGCATTTCAACTGGATCAACATCAACAATCCAGGCGATTTCTTTTGGAGTTTTGAGACCAGTCGTGCTCCGACGGACCAGGTGTCGGAGCGTTTCAGGGTCCGGCCCATGCACCTGCAGATGCCAACGGTAGCGATCACGAATACGGGAAATTGGTGCGGGCGCCGGGCCCAGAATCCGAATCGTATCATTTTCCTGCGCGTTCTCAGTAAGTCGTTGAACCAAATATTTCGCCCAATCGGCGGCAGCATCGTTGACAACACCTCGAACAACGATTCGCACAACACTCCCAAATGGAGGATAAAGGAGAGACTCCCGAATTGGGAGTTCGCTTCGAACAAATGCTTCGTAATCGTGAACTGCAGCTGCCCTCATTGCAGGATGCTCAGGTGTGCTTGTTTGCACAACTACACGGCCACCACGGGGCCCGCGACCGCTCCGTCCAGCTACCTGCGTGACGAGTTGGCACGTCCGCTCAGAGGCACGAAAATCAGCCAAATGAAGTGCTGCATCTGCATTGATGACTCCAACAAGCATTACGTTGGGAAAATCGAGACCTTTCGCAATCATCTGTGTCCCAACAAGCAAATCAATTTCGTGCTTTCGAAAAGCTGTGAGTGTCCTTTCGTGGCTTCCGCGAGTACGCATGGTGTCGGTATCCATACGCGCCACTCGAATTCCTCGGAACTGCGACCGCACTTGGTCTTCTAATCGCTGTGTGCCAGTCCCACGATGAACGATCTCCCGGATCCCGCAGGAAGGACACGCTTCGGGCACTGCCGTCACAAGCCCACAGCCATGACATATCCCCCGGCTGCCGGGCTGATGCAGCGTGAGCCCCAAATCACACTGCGGACAATGCATGGCATGACCACATGATTTGCATTGCAGATGAGTTGCAAATCCTCGTCGATTGAGAAGCAACATGACTTGACCACCAGCATTTAGCGCCCATTCAATTCCCGCTGCCAACCGGGGACTTATGGCACCTTTGGAACGAGCCTTCCTATCTCGCAGGTCAACTGTCACAACCGCGGGCAGTTCTGAGCCACCAACTCTCCCCGGCATTCGGCACATTTTCCAATCACCCGACAGACATCTCGCAAAGGTTTCAAGAGAGGGTGTTGCTGATCCAAGCACAAGAGGAACCTTTTCTTTTTGCGCAATCCATTCAGCAACATCCCGGGCATGGTAACGCGGAGAAGTCGCCTGTTTGAATGAATTTTCGTGTTCCTCATCGATAACGATGAGGCCCAGACGCGGTGCTGGAGCAAAAATCGCACTCCGAGCACCGACAATGACACTGACACGACCCGCAGCAATCTCTCGCCAATGAGCATGACGCTCGGCGGGAGTGAGATGACTATGCAGTACCGCCACCCTACCAAAACGTGAACGGAAGCGGTCACAGGTCTGTGGCGTAAGACTGATTTCTGGAACAAGCACAATTGCTTGCTTACCACTAGCAACGGTTTCTGTAACTGCCCGTAGATAAACCTCTGTTTTACCACTTCCTGTCACACCGAATAATACGACTGTTTCATGCTCACCTTGTTGCAGTGGACGCAGAATCGCTTGAAGAGCCTTCTCTTGATCAGAAGAGAGTACTGGTAATTCCTCTCTAACAGATCTCTCGTTTACAGACTCTGTTTTGGTGTCGCGTTCAATCGACCCACTTTCTGATAATAGCCCTGCCTTAAGTAGACGATGAACAACACCGCGAGAAACTCCCGTCAACTTCAGTAGTTCATCAAACGGTATGGGCTGACTTGCTGCGTCAAGAATCTTTTTTTGATTTTCTGTCGGACGACGATTACCTTCCTTCCCTGTCGCCACCAGCACAGGCACTCGTTTCACTTGACGCCGCAAACGCACTCCAGCAGGAAGTACTGCTTCAAGCACGTCGCCTCGACGTGCCATCCAACGATCAGCCATCCAGCCTGTAAGTTCGAGCATCCGCTCTGAGAGAAGTGGTTTCTCATCCTCCACTCCGACCACAGACTTGAGTGGGTGCTGTGGCAACTCTCCATTTCGCACAGCAACACAGTACGCCAATCTACGCCGATTCCCTTTACCAAGAGGCACGTGAACACGACGACCGGGCTCCACCTCTGCAACCAAATCGTTTGGCACAAGATAATCTAGTGGCTTTTCAACGCCCTCTGGCAACACAACAGTTGCAATCACGCCATTCCGTACGTCGTCCTCTTCCCAAACCGGGCGATTCGTAAAAAGTTCGCGTTGAGGTAACGAATCAGACGGCATATTTACTGTACAACTAGGAGCAGTGATGGGTGGACTTCTTACCACAGATAGTAACGAAATACACGCAAATAGCGGCATTCATGGCAAAAGAACTGGCAATCTTCGGTGGTAGCTTTAATCCGGTTCATCTTGGACACCTGATCGTAGCGGAGTGCTGTCTTGAACAGGCCCACCTTGACCGCGTGATCTTTATGCCTGCGGCAACCCCACCACACAAGCAAAACAGTCCAATAGCGTGCTCTGAAGATAGAATTGCCATGGTGAGACTCGCTATAGCAGGTCATGACAAACTTGATATTTCTCTGAACGAATGTGATCGCGGTGGAATCAGTTACACAGTCGACACAGTTAGCGACCTCGTTGCTCGACACCCACACGATTGCTTTTCACTCATACTCGGCCCCGATGCTCTGAGAGATCTCCCGTCATGGAGAACCCCACGGAAAATTCTTGATCTTGTCACGATTCTTGCGATTGAACGTCGCGGCATTGATGATATTGACAAGACACTTCAAGAACCTCGACTCAAAGCTCTACTGAGTAATGAGCAATCACAACTAATAAAGAAAAGGCGGATTCGGGTTCCCGGCATCGGCATCCGTGCAGAACAGATACGAGAAGAAATAGCCGCGGGACACAGTATACGTTTCCGCACTCCACGAGATGTTGAGCAATTTATTCTGCACAACCAACTCTATCGCACTGGCAAGAAAAACAGCACGGCAACTTCTTCGCAAGAAGTCAGTAAGCGGTAAGTGTTTGCTTGAGCAGGCGACTTACCGGCACAGTCTTCCACCGATCATCGGTGACCAGTATTTTCGTAAGCTGATCTAATTGGTCAGCGGGAAGGTCCGAGGCGTTTAAGAGTATGTGCCTGGTAGCACCAATACGAACCTCACCACTTGCAGTATCACCAAGTGGTTCTTCTCGAACGTCATAACCCAATTCACATGCTAATTGGATTGCCTCTGCCAGGAGGCCTAAGGTGTCGACCATTTTATTCACACCGTGTTATTCACCACAACTGAATGAAGTTTACTGATCTACGGCCAGCCTGCCGGAAGCCCTAATTCCTCACGGCGCTCAGACGCGGCACGACGGTACTCCACATATTTAGCACGTTGCTCTGGCGTGGTCCTATCAAGAATTCGATTTTTAAACCATTCATTACGATCGCCCTGCGACTGACTTGCCCATGACGAACGACCACTACCCTGGGCTTCTTTTGGCCGGCTTTCTCTCTGCTGATCGTTTCCTGGTTTTTCCTGAACCACACGGGCAGCACGAGCTTCAGCAAATGCACTACTCATCAAGTCTGATTGACGAATCTGTTGGTCGAGTACCCGCTGCCGCTCTGCTGGAGAAGCATTAAAGTAATCATCTATTCGTTGACGCATGGAAGAATAGAAAACATTGCCACCGCCGCGATAGATTTCTTGACGGACATCAGCAGGCAAGCCTTCCATTTTTTTTCGTACTTGCTCCATCGACTGCACAAATGCCCTTGCTTCAGCTTTTGTCGAAGGCCCACCGTCCGACAAATATTGCTTTCTGGCCTCCTCCTGAATTTCACGAATTTCAACGACTCGCGGGTCATTGGAGTAATCGCGAGGACGAAGAAAAAAATAAGCAGAAATAACAACCACTACGACAGTGACAGAAATACCAGTGAGCCACCGTTTCAGGCCACTCGACTTCCCGGTTGCTATTTTTCGAGAAGAACTCATCACGAATTACTTATTCTCCACATGGCCATCAAGATAAAGAAAGTTACGTGCTCCATCTGGGACACTCCAATTGCTGCCATCATTGGGATTGTTGTAGTCCGTCACAGAACTTCCAAAGAGTGAGCCCACTCCACCACCGTGAAAGGGTGCAAACTCATACAAAATCCAGAGCTTCGATGATGCAAGATTGTTTCCCGATCGTTTTGAGGAAAGGGCCTCGACACGAGTCTTTCCCCGTATTTTATATTGAGCCTTAAGGTCTGTTGTAGTAAGCCGCCGCTGTGGATACTCGTAACTCGTTCCCTCAAAGGCAAGATTCGCCGACTTGTA
>JBDOMQ010000240.1:0-10490 GCA_039831725.1 Pirellulales bacterium | reverse complement strand
CGCTGAGGATACCGAAGGGCAGAAGCATAGACATGAGGCCCACACCGAGAAGTCCAATTCCGATAAAAGCGGTCATTGGACCAACGGTAATTCGACCCATCCCGACGGCTACGGATGCAATTCTACGGATACCTACAGGGCATTCTGGAGGAGGTGGAATATTGAGTTCGGTATCTGGAAATAATTTGTCAAAGATCCCGCCAGACACGGTAACGACAACCAATGAAGCAGTTGCGAAGGCGAAAATGGTAAATGGTTTTGAGAGAGTAAGCCCGTAGAGCAAGGAAAGGGGGTCAAAAAGTGGGCTGGATAATGCAAACGCAAAAATAGTACCAATCGCAATTCCACTCATGCGAAGTTGCTGACAAATTGGGATGACACCCAGGGAGCAACCCGGAAGAGCCATTCCAATACACCACGATTGAAAAAGCGAGACAATGGAATTTGATCCGAAGAGACGTTTTGTGCCGACGGAGCCAATCATTCTTTCGAGAAGTGCCGTAATGCAGATTCCAGACAAAATGAACGGGGCACCCTGCAAGATCGCTTGAATGATGCGAAGGACTGCGCCGTAAAAAAGCTCAGACATGTTACTTTTCCGGTGTGGTCAGTTGCCGTAATGCGTGATCAGACTCGAGGCAACAGTGGCCACTACTGCACGTACAGTTTTTGCGGTGATTGGCAATATGTCCAATAACCAAAAATAAACCTCCAAGCGGGCTGAGCCAGTTCGTAAACGTTGCAAATTGAAAACTCTTTTCGATGTTCGTAGTTTCAGCAGCTTCTTGCTCACCGCACGCAGTATCAGTACAGGCAGTATCAGCACAGGCAGCATCAGTACAGGCAGTATCAGTACAGGCAGCATCAGTACAGGCTGCATCAGTACAGGTCGCGTTCTGTGCCAGTGGGCTCCCGGTTGCCGCAGCGCAGCACTCGTCTCCAAAAACGAACGCGCTGAGAGACAAAAGCGTGATTCCAATGACACCCGAAAAAGCAGGCACAAGGCTTTTGTGTTTTCTCCATCCCGGGATAAATGCACTGGCTGCAAAAACAAAGCAAAGTACAGTCATCCATTGATGAAAGCCTTCATGAGCTAACCAGCTGAGCCCGAATGATGGGAGGTACGAGAGGAGGAGTGGCATCGCTGCACAATGGATACCACAAGCAATCGATGCAGCTAATCCTGTCCAGTCCGCCCATGTCATCCACGATGCCTTGTTCGAAGTTGGTGTCGTTGTCTGGTGTAACAGATCCATTGTTCTTATTGTTCTCTCGGGTTTAACTCGGGCAGAATATACTGAACGCACAATGAGCGATTAATCTTATTTTATCCTATCAAAAACGGACTTATGGTGCCGGTGCCGTTGGAACATCCACACTTTCCAATAGCTGACTAATGAGGTTTCTGGAATCAGCGGCTTCAACGTCTAACCGCACCGCTAAAACCGGGAAAGCGACTTGCTGAACGTCATCTGGCGTGACAAAGTCACGGCCAGCCAGTTGAGCTGTCGCTTGAGCAGCACGTTGCCATAATAAAAGTCCCCGAGGACTGAGGCCAGCGTCAATGTCGGGGTGATTACGCGAGGCCGTTGCTAACGCTACAAGGTACTGCTGGATGGTGTTTCCCACGCGTGTCTGCGTAACGAGATCTTGAATCTGATCGAGTTCCCCAGCAGTCAGAATTGCTGATGGACTTGACTCTTTCGTTTGCGTTTGAGTGTGCACAGCAGCAGCAAGCATGGCAGTTTCATAATCAGCTGCAGGATACCCCACGGATAACTTCATCGTGAACCGATCAAGTTGAGCTTCTGGTAGCGGGTAGGTGCCGTGTTGTTCATGAGGGTTTTGTGTTGCAATGACAAAGAAATCACTCGATAACTGATACTGTTTCCCATCTACCGTAACTTGTCGTTCTGCCATCGCTTCTAATAAAGCACTTTGTGTTCGGGGGGTGGCTCGATTAATTTCATCGGCTAGCAGAACCTCAGAAAAGACAGGGCCCGAGCGAAATTCAAACTGTCTTGTTTCGGCATTAAAAATACTAAACCCGGTGATATCGCTAGGGAGTAAGTCAGGCGTGCACTGGAGTCTGCTGAAACGGCCACCAACGGAACTAGCTAAAGCTTTGGCTAGCGTGGTCTTACCAAGACCGGGTCTGTCTTCTAGTAGTAAGTGCCCTCGTGCCAGAAGACAGACGAGCACCTGTTGAACAACGTCCTGCTTTCCCTTGAGCGCATCCTCAAGCCGAATTCGTATTTTTTCAATTTTTTTCAATCCATTAGAGGTGCCTGCAGTAGTTGCCAAGCGCGTTGGTTGAGCGTTTGGAATTTTTGTTCCGACATTCATTTTTGATCTCACTGGTGATGAGGGTGTAGGAATAGGTAATGAGTTTGCTTGAGCTTTCCTGAGGATCGATTAATCGCTGCAAGATTACGCCATGACCACATATTGAGTGCGGCAATGCATGGGGCTCGTGTTGACTGTTCCTCCGTGTTCAGAAACGCTGGGTCATAAAGGTGCCGTTCTACGCTGCACATAAATGGTTCGGCGGAGTACTGTGGATCAGGTTCTGTTGGCGACGCTTGTTCTCTCTGACTATGTATTGCATCAGCTAGGTGTTTAAGCCACCGACGAGGAGAGACTCCCTTGGGGCGTGGTAGTCCGACACGTTGGCAGCGGCGATCAATGGTTCGCATAGTATTCAGAGTACTAAAATTTCGATTAATCACTGCGTTGATTCGAAGTATTGAGACATCGGCAATATCAACAATACGACGCCTAAAAATAAAACTTATTACAAGTACAGACAGGAGAGCGCTTGAGGAAAATGGATGTCGCAATAATTTTGTGTAAAGGAGGTGCATGATTCCAGCAATCCGTTCCGCAAAACTCAGTGGGGGTAACAGCACGGCATACCCCGGGCTGGGTTCGAGCGTAACCCAGTAATCTCTTTCGACGAGTACCTCGGCCCAGCAGTGGACATCGTCTGCCAAAATTGGGGTCAAGCCAGTTCTTGCCTCATACCGATCTGGTCTGGCATAAAATCCAGTGACGAATCTCGCTGGATAAGCGAGTGACCGTAGGAGCCAAACAGCAGAAGTTGCAAAGAGATAATCTGGACCACGCTTGGTCTCAAAGAGGAATTCTGAAACAGTATGGCCAGTGTCTCCAGTTGCACGGGCATTCTCGTCAAGTGTGTATTCTTCACGCAGATGCTTCATGATTGCATCAATCTGCTCCCACCCCTTTTTCTTGCCGAATGTCCAACGTTCTGCAAGGCGACGTATGCGATGGGAAGACTCACCGTCATCGAATTGACGATACTGCTTCTTAGAAAGAATGCCAGACCCATCTCTTTCTTTTAGTTTTCGAACGTCAACTAAACGAGATTGAACATGAAGTGTTGTGAGTTCTGGCAGGCTGTCTCTATCAACACCAATAATATCCGGTTGTTCCCAGCGGAAGAAATCAGCGCGATTTATTTTGTCGATAGATACACCGGTAAGTTGTATTGGCGCTGGTACACGATTCGTTTTAAGGTTAATAACCTTTATGGAGTGTATTTCAGGTACTGCATGTGGATCGCCAGGTTTTGTGTGGACCCCTAGTCGAAGCCACGGTCGGTCGGACACTGTATCAAGACTTAATTTAGGTAATTTCGCAGGCAAGGGTTCTGCCGACCACTCAACACCATCATAAATATCAAATGATTCCAATTTGAGATGAAGTGGTAAACGGCCGCGAACATAAATTAATGCGTTGCTGTCAATATTAGTGATTGCCTTCGATTTGGCTTTTCCTGGTTTACGAACTGTTGAAAATTCACGAGAACCTTTTTTGCTTTTTGCCATTCGGTGATTTTCAGCCAGAGCACGAATCTCTGGTGCAAGGCTTATTACCTTTTGCCTTTTTTTCTTGCTGAAAAAGTTTTCATTGTAACTGTCATCAAAAACGTCATAGAGTGTGGGGTCATGCGAGGCGGCAAACGGAGCATTTTCGATGGGTGCAAAACTGCGGATGTTATCGAGCCCAGCAACGAGAAGATCACCGTTTCCAATGCCGTCTCGGGCCATCGGTGAGGCATCGTCGCCGCCACCCGATGTAGGCAACCAACCCTCTGTTGCTATGAGCCGGCCACGTGCAATCGGAAGCAGGAGTGGCAACACCAATGGAATCGCCAAGGCCGGTGTCCACCATGGGCGTTTGGTATGAACAATTTTTGACGTCAGAGTTATATCAAGCCGTTCCCAATAACGTGCACCGAGCCAAATGATCGAGCTAACTGCAAATGCAACGGAAAGACTGGTACACCACGGCAATGTTGTTATCGATGAATCGAAACATGCCGAAGAAAAGACAAATACGAATGTGCTGAGTGCAACAGATGGTCCCTGATTGAGAGGGTGATGGGATACTGTCGCGAGTCCAATCATCACGTTCCGAAGTAACGTAAGTAGCAGGGAATCCATCAGATGAGGTGCTTCCAAGAAGACTCGTAAGGCCATCTCTACAGAGAATCCAATCACGGTAATGCTAATGGCCCATAAGCGGCGGGAGTTGGTCGTGCTCCCAATACTTGGAGCAAACCGTCGCACGCCCTCTGATAAGCCAATTGTGATGCTGGCAAGTGTCAAGGAGGCTGTCCAGAAGGTTCGTGGCTCTGGTGGCACCACAAGCCCGAATCCTGCGGCATCCACTGCAGCTGAGGCGATTATCGCCATCGCAAGACAAAGCCAGCCAGATAATCCTCTTTTAGGAGGACCGTCTGTGGCTTTTACTGCTTTATTTAAATGTGAATTGCCTTTAGCCGACATGGCAGAGTTTTTCCCAAGAAGATTGAAAAGCTAGTAAAGGATCATCGGATTGCCGAATCCAGATTGTTCTTCCGAGTTTTGTATGCCTTATAAAATTCGAGTCGTCACGAGGCTCATTGGAAAGCACAATACACAGTTGGTTGCCCTGAACAGAACAATGCCGTGATCCCCGCTGTAATCCTTTTGGCGTTGTGACTCTCACTTGGAAAACGCCACAATCAGAGTGGAATTCTTTACCATGCGTCGCCTGGCTCTCGAGTGAGGAAGAATCGGCTAATGCTGCGACTCTTCCAAAAGATTGAAAGTGAGATAGTTGATCGAGAAAGCGCACGACCCCATTTGTGCCTTGCCCAAGCCTAATGCGTTGGTCACGGAAGCAACATTCAACAGACGCTTGTTTACTCTGATATGCAACAGCAATACTCGCTACAATTCGGATAGCCCATTCGAGACTGTTCTCACCGCTTATTGTTTCGTGTATTGCTGCGTCCGTATCAAATACAACTCGGATAGCAGATGTTGCTGACGCTTGACGCTCACAAACCACAAGCGTTCCGGTTCGTGCGGTTTGTGGCCAATGAATACGACGAAGTGAATCACCGTTCCGAAAGGGTCGTGTTCCTAAGATATCTCCGGATTCACCACACCGTGCATCTGTAAACTGGTCTTCAGATGGAATTGTCTCAGCGCTGTCCAGCAGACTTTTAAGAGGGACCGTTCGGGGCCACACGATAAGTGTGTTTCTGATCTGTGTTGGTCGAGAACGGCTGTATATTCCAAACGGAAAGCCAGTGGAAATGAGACACTCTTGCATTGGGTATACACCTCGAAGCATTGGAGTGAATGTAGATGTGAAAGTGGTTTTGCTAGCTGCCGGTAGCCCTCCGCAAGCCGCAGGCTTTGGCTCAGAAAGATCACGTTGGCACATGATTCCCCATGTGGGCCATGGCCAGCGGTTTTCAAGGGTTACCTTTGTTTCGACAGGTTGTTGTTCAGTTACTCTGCGGCGTTCGAATTCCAACTCACCACGAAGTCCGCGGATTGTAAGAGCTGGCCAAAGCGTTCCGACTGTACCGATGAAAAAAATTGTCCCTGCTGCCCACAGCATACTCGTTCCCACAGCGACACCGAGTATCAATACAACAAGAAAAGCGGCAACAAGAGCGCCCAAAGGTGTTTTAATTGCAGCGACTAAAGGATCTGCGAACCCACACCAATTGTGCGACGTAATCCAGTAAAAAAACTGTGATTGCCGTGAGGCTGGAGCCGGTGAAGGTTTGTGCGGGTTTACCATATAATTTTTGTTGAAAAATAATCAACAGATTGAATGGGACGACATGTCTTAACGGGGAAGGGGACATGTCTTGATGGGGTAACAGGACAGCGGATTTCACACTGGTTTGTCGCATCCAAATGGGTGTACTGATGCCGTTACGCGTCTCAAATTGGTTACGCATAACGCCTCAACAACCTATGAGATCTGGCACTCTGTGCGACCCCATATTTGTGAACCCAGAACTTGCCAAGGTGCAATCACTACTAAGAGATACTCGTTGGCGGTCCACGAGGGATTGGTCGTAGTGAGTAGTCAAAGACAACAAAAAAGTCGTCTGGCAAGAAAAGTCTTTGAAGAACGAGTTGAGTTACTTGAGTGGGTGGTAGTGTGTACGCAGTCTGAAGTTTTGCGTAGCCAAAAAAATGACAGAGAACACAGTCTTCAGAGTTTTCAGAAGAATCACTTGGTTGGTGGCGGGAAGGCTGTGCTGAGGAAGTTTTGCTTGTTTCTGCTAGTACGGTCGAACCTTTATGATGATCTCCGTAATGGTGATGGTTACAGGCTCGCTGATGAGCTTGTGCCTTGGCACCGCATTTACCCAAAGAAAGACATTCGCAATGAGAATGAATACCGAGAACCGCAAATCCGCCATATCCCAGTAAAGAAACTGGAACAAAAGCTGTCAGCAAGATTATGACAAGAAGGCGTCGCATGGCAGATTCGACGATTAAGAATAAAAGTACCCAATACCGTTGTCAGTTAAAGTATTCCGAATTCGTCAAAAAGACAAGTGAATAATCCGTTAGTCCGTAGAGTGCCTAAAAAATGGCATCATAAAATCAGGAGTTACTTGCTCCCGGAACAGATCAGTGACATCTGGCTCTGGGCAGAAAATACGAGCCTATCAACGGGCTGTGTTCTACCTGTTACCAGCCGCCACCACCCCCACCACCGCCACCACCACCAGAGAAGCCACCACCACTAGATCCACTTGATGAAGAAGGACTCGTTGCGGCAGCAGCAACTGCAGCAGTCATGGCGGTACCAAGCCCGGCAGTAGTCGCTCCTATTGTTGATGCACTCCAGGCGTCACCGTGATACCAGGCAGGATGGTATCCGGCCCCGTTAGCTGTTTGTGTAGATACAGTTGCGTCTGCAATGAGGCTTTGAAATTGATCTGCCCACTTGTTGGCAACATTAAGGGCAACGGCATAAGGAAGAAAACGCTCAAATAACTCAATGGTGTGCGGTGCGGGATGCATATGCTGACGGGTCGTTGCTTGGTGTGTGATGGCTTCCAGACGGTCTTCCTCCGCGGTAGAAAGATACATCGCAAACCCATCAATTTGATCCATGATTGCACGGCCTGCAGCGGTGGGTGCTTTGATCAATTCATAGAACAGGGCAACCGTTGTCACGATGCCTAAGATGAACGGAATGATCCAGAGAGAAGTGAGCCCAGCGAGTATTCCGATGGCAACCAATTCACCCACAATGAATGGAAGTGAGAACAGTGTGAGGAAAATTGCGGAGCCATAAGTTGTCAGTTGACCTGTGCCTGTTCTGTCAATGATCGCGACGCGCCAGGCCGAAATCACTTTGTGGAGCAGTATGACGACACCGCAGGACCAGCCAGTAAGCCACAGGGTAAGAAAGGCTGCCGTGCCAGTTGCTGGGGTTCCTGCTGCAACGAAGATTATCAGAATAAAAACGGCCAACGAAAGCAGAAGACCTCCAAAGAACCAGAGGCGGTTTGGCCGAAACAGAACGCCTTCAAATTCCCGAACGAGGCTTTTCCTGAGCGTTGTAATCGCCTGAGAAAATATCAAGTGATGCTTTCGTTCGATCGTTAAAGACGTTCGGTCCTGAAGAAGGCTGTCAAAGATTTGTTTTTCACCATTCGAGGTTGAGTCGGTGGGATCGCCCGTTTTTTCAAGCGTATATCTCTTTTTATTTTCACGGATTGTAAGAACCTGTTGTGTCGCCAACGATAGGAGAGCAACAGAAAAACATTCTTTGTCGTATCCCATTTGAGAAATAAATCGACAGGCAGCTGGGCTCAGATTCTCTGGTGGCTCGTAGAGGGGAACAATGACTCCTGTTGCTGGATCTTTCCCAACGAACAACCAGGCTGTTAGAAAATAGGTAATGACTGACACCAGTCCAACGCTGCCCCATACGAGAAATGGATCATTACGAAATACCTGTGCCGTTGACGGTTTGGTGATGAGTCCTGAGGGGAACGTAGCAACCACGGTCAGGCCCTCTTGTGGTTTCAGTGACTTTTTCGTCGAGTAGGTTACACGGTGCTTCTCTTTTTCAATGCGAATAGTGAGGTCATCTTGCTTGGTAGATTTCAATGCGCCGACGTAGCCTTCGGCTAACACATCGTTCATTGGGATTTCTGGTGGAAAAGAGACCGTTGCCTCGGCCTGCTCGATTGGGAATTTCCAGGCATTTCCAGTGACGTTCCAGTAGACCTCGTCATGGTTGGTCAGAAACCGTAGTTGCCGCGTTGTGTAGAGAATAGTGTAGGTGTGTGGTCCTGCAGAAATCGCAGTGTTCTTTGATCCAATATAGATACGTTTGAAGATGCCATTGTTTTCTTCACGGTACGGTGACTCCGTTCCGTCACAAGAAACCGCTTTAAGGTTGAAGGGAATATTTTGTTTTAGACCATAGAATCCTGTGTCATAACGAACGGGTATGTCGCGATAGATTCCACTCTTGATCTTGTTCCCTTCTGCAATCACTGAGATAGTTTCAGTAATAGTCATTAAGCCATCATCTCCAATGGCAATATCGCTACAGAACTTCGTAATTCGCTCCGCTGCTTGAATTGAATGAGAATGCCATAGGCTCGACGCGGGCAAAGCAAGAATGACGAGAAACAAGAAAACGGAGCGACGGATATGTGTCTTCATGATGGAGCCCGTGTGGTGACGGTTGGAGTAAAGCGTTCTCCGACAGAGTCAACTTCAAAGTAGTCTTTAGTTGTGAATTGAAACCAACTTGCTACGAGATTTGAAGGGAAAGATTCAATTGTGATGTTTAGGCGTCGGACAGCACCATTGAAATATCGACGGGCATACTGAATGGCATCCTCGATTTCTATAAGTTGCCCCGACAGTTTCAGAAAAACTGTGTTTGCTTTAACTTCAGGATAGGCTTCTGCAATTGCGAAAAGCTTTGCAAGATTTGCCGTCAGACCGTTCTCTTTGGCATTGAGACCGACCATGTCAGTTGCAGATGCTGCTGTGGAGCGAGCGGCAATAACGTCCTCAAGAAGAGACCGTTCAAAGGCTGCATACCCTTTGACACATTCAACCAGATTTGGAACGAGTTCGTGGCGACGCTTCAGTTGAACATCAATACCGCTAAAGGCTTCATTGACGAGATTGTTACAACGCACCAAGCGATTGAAGTAAATAACCACAAAAGAAAGTAAAGCGATAAGAACAGCAGCGCCTCCCGCAATAGCAGCCAAACCAAATTCTGCTGAAATCGCCAACACTATCATCCTGCCCCCGCACTGACTGAGTATCTGGAAAGCCCGCACCCTCCTGGATTTGCAGGGTGCGGGCATCTAAAGATCAACAAAGAAATCGGATTCTCTGCTATTAGTGCAAATCAGGCTCCTTGCCTTCGTAGGCGCGATACAAGTCATGGATAGCTTTTTCAAGACCAGCGGCAGTTGCAGCATCAGTTGACTGCTTGCATTTCATAGCGGCAACAGTCACAGCATGTGCAGCTTTGAGTTGGTCAGCGTAACGCGGTGAATCAGACTTAATCCGCTGGGCGAGAAAATAGTCAGCAATGACATTTTGGATTGAACCTGCGTGTGTTTCTTTCGTTACAACCCAGCGAACCAACTGGTTGCTGTCCTGGCCAGTTTTTGCAGATTGAGCAAGTTCATTGATCTGCCCCTGTGCCTTAGCAATAGTCTTCGTATCTTCCAATAATTGTTCGAATCGTAATTGGTCACCATAGATTCCACACGGCACCTGACAGTGCGCAAAAACGGTGGAGCAAAGAAGAGCGGACGCAATGAGGGCAAGCAACATACGTGACATGGGAAACGTGTCTCCTGGGGTAGATTGAAATACTCTAGAGGTACCACGATACACCAAGAGACGCTGTGGGTAAAAACCCATTGCTCACAGCTTGAAATGTGTTATCTCACCATGGAGATCGTTTGCGGCTTGCTGGACGTCAGTTGTGGCGTTTTGGAACGAGTCGAGGGCAGATTCACTCTCCGAGACGCTATCTGCTAGGTGTGTCATGGCCAGCCGGATCTGTTCGGCACCTTGGCTTTGGGCCTGCATGCCTTCGGCGACCTGCTCAAAACGCTCAGAAATGCCTTTTACAGATGTGATGATTTCCGCCAGTTGCCGAGAGAC
>JBDOMQ010000025.1:0-2180 GCA_039831725.1 Pirellulales bacterium | reverse complement strand
CTATGTGATATTCATATGCAGTGTTTCTGCACTTTTCTTTATTGGATGTAAACCGGTAGGGAGTCCCTCTCGTCAAACAGCGGATGTAGGTCGTGGCGTAAAAGTTGAATTGAAAGTTGCGACATGCCAGCCGACAAACCTGCCAGGTCTCGGTGATGCTATTCTCGGTGTTGCAGAGCGTGTTCATGAAATGACCGCTGGACGTATTGAACTAGATGTGCAAGAGCCAGGGGCAATAGTGCCAGCACTTGAAGTTCTCGATGCAGTATCGAGCGGTACAGTAGGGGGGGGATTTGGCCCGGCTGGTTTCTGGGCTGGAAAAATGCCAGCAGCACCCTTATTTAGTGCCGTCCCGTTTGGTCCGGAGGCCGGTGAATATATTGCCTGGATGTATCATGGTGACGGACTTGAACTTGAGCAAAGGATGTATTCTGAGGCTGGTTTCCAAGTCGTGTCCTTGCCGTGTGCGCTGCTAGCAGCTGAAACCAGTGGGTGGTTCCGGAAACCTGTTGATACGGCAGAAGATCTTCGTGGACTGAAGATGCGATTTTATGGACTCGGTGGACAAGTGATGCAAGAACTTGGTGTTGCTGTCACTGTTATGCCGGGAGGAGAAATTTATCAGGCGCTCGAAAAAAATGTTCTTGATGCAACAGAATTTTCTATGCCGGCAATAGATGAAAAGCTTGGGTTCTCTCGTGTTGCAAACTACAACTACTACCCTGGATGGCATCAGCAGGCGACTCTTCTCGAATTACTCATTAACAAAAATATTTGGGACTCGCTATCAAAAGTTGATCAGTCGATTATCACGAACGCTTGTCAAGCAGCAATGCTCGATAGTTTTGCAAAATCAGAGGCGATCCAGGCAGATGCCATTCTTCGAAATATTGATGAGAGAGGTGTTGAGAATCGCGTGTGGTCTCA
This sequence comes from Pirellulales bacterium, assembly GCA_039831725.1. Classification (GTDB taxonomy): domain Bacteria; phylum Planctomycetota; class Planctomycetia; order Pirellulales; family UBA1268; genus UBA1268. The sequence goes on along the minus strand of JBDOMQ010000025.1, from coordinate 1,253 downwards.
AGAGATGCTCGATCTCTACGAGAAGACGTGGCACACCGTGGTATCACGCGAGGCATCCCAAGATCCATTTTTCAACGAGGTATGGGAGAATTTACAGTCTTTTCGAAGCCATTACCGAGAATGGGGCGATCGTGCTTTCCTTCCTCGGAGAAGCACTGTGTCTCATTAAATAGATGAAAAGATGCGAGTTCGTCGAGAGGGTTCGGTGTCACAATGGAAGAGATACTCGATAACCGTATTCAGGGTGATGAATATCAAAATCGTCCCAACACATGCTTTCTAAGAGTGTTGAGTCACGTAGTCGGTTCAGGAGCTTTTTTATTCCCACTGTTGACCCTCACTATTTTGGTTCATGTTGTCTTGCGTTATGTGTGTCGAATCAATGTAGTCTGGCTCGAAGAATTACATTGGCAACTCTACGCCTACCTTGCAACTTTTGCTGTTGTATTCTCCTTTATTCGAAATAATCATGTTCGATTAGATCTGTTTCGCCATCGTTTTAGCAGAAGAAATCGATCAGTTATCGAAATGGCTGGTCTGTTCTTTTTCGTCATTCCGTTTTCCATTCTTCTTGTGTGGCACGGATTTCTGGCTGCGGGCCAATCGTTCTCTATTGGCGAACGTTCAGTGAACGAACAGGGGCTCCCATTTACATTCATCGTCAAATTGGCTTTGCCACTTTCTTTTTCATTCATGCTGATTGTAGCCCTCATTCAACTGATGGACTTTGTTTTGGCAGGCTCACAGGCCCAGATTGACTCAACGAGCCAAAGGAAATCAAACCACTTTTGGAAATTAAAGATCGGAGTGAGTGCAGCTATAGTCTGCACGGTCGTGGGCCTTGCATGGTGTGTTGGGAATATTGACCCACGCTATGCCTTAGTCGTATTCATGTTTATCAGTTTCATAGGACTGTTGTTCACCGGTTATCCAATTGCATTTGTCTTAGGTGGTGTCGCTGTTGCATTCATCTTTTTGGGCTATGGAGCCGACTATTTCGGGTACACGCTTACTCTTGATCATGCAGGTACAAAACTTTATCTCGGTAGTGCCGCGGGATTTGTAAATCGCATATATGGAGGGCTTCTTAGAAAACCAGAACTTGTTGCATTACCGATGTTTATCTTTATGGGTCTGCTTCTCGATCGCAGTGGGATAGCTGAGCGAATGATGACAGCGATGCAACAAATGTTTGGTCGGATTCGTGGCGGCTTAGCAATTTGCGTCGTGTTCATTGGAATTTTACTTGCCGC
>JBDOMQ010000395.1:9115-10530 GCA_039831725.1 Pirellulales bacterium | reverse complement strand
GACGAGGCGGCTTTTGATCATCAGGATCAGCTCTTCGTTTGCTCTCTTCTTTGTACGGCAGGTCATGGTCTGCGTACCATGCCCGTGCGGCTGCCTCACGCTTATCGATCAGCTTTTTCTTCTCTGACCGTGCAAAAGCCAGCATTTCTTCAACAAACGCTTTTTCTGTATCGAACCGGTCACGTGATTCAACACTCAAAAAGGGTGCTGGCCGCTCCACAGGAAAGGTTGTCGCAAACGCCGCATAGACACCGTAGTAATCCCGAGTAGGAATTGGGTCAAACTTATGATCATGACACTTACAGCAGCGAAGGGTTTGTGAGAGAAATGTCTGGCCGGTGATATTCACAACATCATCTAGATAAATTTGGCGAGCCTGATCATCATCAACCATTGCATTGTCCCACGGACCAAGCCGAAGAAAGCCGCTGGCAACAAGAAGCTCTGCTTCCCTCTCTGTGTAATTACCTTCCGTTTCGGTCTTGCGTATAGCTTCATAGAGCTCGTTTCCTTCGAGTCCTGCTGCCATATACCGCTTCCTCACAGACCTCTTTGCAAACTCATCCCCCGCTATCTGCTCTTTAATGAATTCGTTGTACGGCTTGTCATTGTTGAAGCAGCGGATGACATAATCCCGATAGCGCCACATATTTGATCGTTCGTAATCATTACTCATCCCCCCGGTGTCGGCATACCGTGTGATATCAAGCCAATGCCTCGCCCAACGCTCTCCGTATCGAGGGCTACCGAGTAAACGATCAACCAACTCCTCGTAGGCGGATTCGCTATTATGAGCAAAGCTCTCAACAAATGCTGCAGTTTCCTCTGCAGTCGGCGGCAAGCCCGTAAGGTCGTATGACACCCGGCGAAGCAACTCTGTCGGATGAGCCTGAGGTGACGCGACAAGTGCATTCTCCCTGATCTTTCTATCCACAAAAAAATCAATTGCATCGTCACGCGACACTCCTTCGGGAAGAAACTTTCCTGCGGGAGCCAGATCTACGAACGCCCAAAGATCGTTCTCAACATACTTTCGGTCAGTCCACTCCTGACTTGTTCCACCACTGGTCTTCCATCGAATTAACCCTTCCTCCAACGCTCGCCCTTTGGATGCTTCTTGTATTGCGAGTTGCCTCTCCGGAGAAGGCCATGGTGCACCCGCCCGCACCCACTCCTCCACGAGTGCTATCTCTTCAGAAGAAAGTCGCTCACTTTTCTTGGGCGGCATCTCCAGATCATCCCACCGTATAGCACCAAGCAACGACCCGGCATCGACATTGCCAGGAGCAACTGCAACTTCGCCTGACTCACCACCACGGAGTAAAGCCTCACGGGTCGTCATGCAGTATTCACCACGAAGCTCATCGCCCTCTCCGTGGCAACCAAAACACTTTGTCCTTAAGAGCGGGAGTACT
>JBDOMQ010000395.1:0-9105 GCA_039831725.1 Pirellulales bacterium | reverse complement strand
CCACCTTTTCAAAACCAGCATCGACGGCTGCTTCATCAGCTGCCACATCAACACACAATGAAACTACTACTATGCCCATTAAGAGCAGGCAGCCCATTCGCACGAGCCGAACTCGCAAACTTTCCATCGAGTTATAGATGTTTATATCCATTTTCATTCTCCAACAGCACTCTGCGAGTACATTTCCTCAACCTCTTCAGCACTCAGAACTCCATCAAAAATAAGCAACTCATCGACCGAACCATTCAGGTTACGACACGTGAACTCCTCGTCTGTCCGATACATTGGCTCTGCCCAGTTGGCGATAGAAGCCGCCCGAAGATTGATACACGGGACAGTCGCATGGGCTGGTATCGATTCAAGACTAATCTGTTTTCCGTTGAGGTAGTGCGCGACCTCACCAGACCCTCGATTGTATGTAACTGCCAGCATATTCCAGTCACCGCTCATTGAATCTCGCCATATTGGCGGTGAATAAAAAACCGTTTGTCGCCAACTTGTCCCCTTCCGATGTGGATGTTTGACCGAAAAAAAGATTCTCCCGTCCTTAAGGATCTGCCAGTGCGGCTCACCTTCTTCATGCCCATCGGTCAGAAAAAGTGAATTAAAAAGATTACTCAACCCATTTATCTTCACCCAACAAACCAGTGAAATATTTTCCATCTCATCTCGTAAAGCTACTCTGGAACGACTGCCAAATCGCGTGTAGTCGAACGCCTGACCATCACGTCCCCACCGATTCGCGCAGGCAGTTGCCCCAACAACTATCGCCTGTGTCGCTGCCGTCCCACCGACGGCGAGATTCTCAAGCACACGGCTGTGCTGTTCACTCGGACCACGGTAACAGGCAACGAGGCGGGGATCTTGCAACCATTCTTGGAGGGCCGTCTCCCAAGTATCTTGCCGCACGGCGAGGCTCTGTTTCGCCGCACGCGTTACACTGGAAGAACTCATCACATTAACAGGCGTTTCTAGCACTTCAGGCTTTGCTATCGCACTCCGCACACGTAATGAATTTCCACGTATAAAACGAATTTCCGGGCGTTCACTCTGGACGACGCCTACCTCGCCATCGAGAACGGTAACGTCGGTCGTATCTCCGTTCACCCGCACATTAAACTCCGTACCGTAGTCAATAATTTTCCCGGCTGCTGTCACAACACGAAAACCATTTGCCACATCAGGAACATAGGCACGCACGGCTCCCTGATTGAGCGTTACAACTAACGGCGACTCAATCACAAATTTTGCTTCACCTTCAACCACAAGTTGCACACCACTAAAAAGTTCGAGATGGATAACCCCAGATCGGATGTGATGAACTCCTTGTGGAAGAACGTCGCCCGATGACACTACTGATGTCTCCCACTCGACGCCTGCCTGACTAGCAACAACTGCGAATCCGTTTGGGGATGGCGTCACTCGTGCACGAGAGCCTCCCTGCTTCATCATCAGGCCACGATTGAGTGATATGTAGAGAGCAACCATCGCCGCCGTGACCAGCAGTGCCTGAATACCTCGAGAAGCCCATAGCCTGGCTACTTTTTTCGTCACATGTCGCTGCGTCAACCCCGTTTCATCAGCAGCACGACTAACAGTACCCGACGGAAGATCTGCCTTCACTGCATCTTCGAGGGCACATTCAAATGCTGCACGCTCAATGAATTCTTTTCTGTTACGCTCACTTTCCATCAATAACACGTTAAGAGCATGGACCTCTTCTGACTCTGCGTCCCCATCGAGCGCACTCGCGACCAGGCCCTCAAGCCTTTGTTTTTTTATAAAGTCCTGCTCTTTTGACATGTTCTCATTCCCGTTCTATTTGCACTAGAAGAATTCTCTAGATACCGTCATTTGTGCTCAATCGTACTTGCACGCATTTTTTGAGAGCTTGTCGCAACCTATGTAAGGTCACTCGTAACCCAGCCGCCGAACGACCTGTTTTCTCAGCATATGCTTGCAACGTCCCCGCACCCGAATATCGTTCCATCAACAACGCACGATCCTGTTTCCGCAAAGTCTTGACGCATTCTCTAAGCGCCTGCGCCTCACCCACTCGATCATCTTCAAGGTCATCATTAGTCTGAAACAGTAGTTCCTCAGTCTCCTCGGATAACATGCTTTCTTTTTTCCTTGCCCGATCTCGACGATGAGCAAGAAGCTCATATCGAACAATTGCATTCATCCAGCTACGAAAATTCGTTTCCTCTCCAAAGTCATTTCGTTTTTTCCAGGCGATAAGGTTCACCCGTTGAAGAATGTCTGCTGTTGTTGCGCTGCAGAAAACAACGGATCGAATGACTCGACGCAAGCGATTTTGTTCGGACGCAAGAAGCTCAGCGAAGTAGTCGTCTGCCATGTGCCTTAAAAAACTTTCTTTCCTCAGAAGTAGACTCCGCCGCTGCAGGAAACGTTAACGGGCAATACCATCCCCCCGTACCACCCTGTCAGCACTGTCAAAAATGGCCGATAAAACGTACCACCCGCGCGACGTACCCGCGTTGTCCTCAATATTATCGGCCATCGCCCTCATACGTAATCTGCCCATTCTGAGGGGGCGCAGGCCACGGATATTTCCCGGCTTCCCAGATCTGCTGCTGACCACGCCGCGCCTGCTCAACATGGGATCGGATTCGTTTTGAAGCCGAGTGGTTTTCGGCCTGTCCGTAGACATACGGTAGCGCAGGATTCATCACGTGAGACAGCTCTCCGAGCGGAGGTCTCTCGGCTGACAACGCAAGAATTCTGTTTCTCAGTTCGATAACAGTATTCGGGTTTGCCTCTGACACATCATTGCGTTCACCCGGATCACGTTGCAAGTCAAACAACGCATCACCAATAAGCTTCCACCGACCACTGCGTATTGAGGGAAGTCGTACGCTGCCAGTGGCCTCAATGAGAATCTCGTTCCGAGGACTTTTCTTCCCTTCGAAGATAACTGGACTCATGTCCAAGCCATCAAGCGGCAGTGTCTGCGCAGAGGAACCTCCCCCAATGGCGACAAGTGTCGGAAAAATATCTGTGACGTGCATAAGCTCATTACAGACCGAGGCCGGCGCAATGACTCCCGGCCACCGTACAACACAGGGAACCCGAATGCCACCCTCGAACGTTGTATTTTTGGTACCTCGCCAGGGGCTATTCACCTCTTCGGTGAGTCCACCATTATCATTTGTAAAGAGAATCAGTGTCTTATCTGAAATACCAAGTTGGTCGGCTGTTTCCATTATCCGGCCAATGGCATCATCAAGACATTTAATGGCTGCGCTTCGCTTATCGAAAACATCTCGATGCCGCGGTATCTCCTCAAGAGGACCATGAATCGCATTAAATGCCACATAATGAAAAAATGGAGCATCTTTATCCTCATGAAGCTTCATAAGTCGAATTGCTTCATCAGCAATCAGATCTGTTGAATAGCCTGTTTCTAATATTGGTTGCTGATCACGGTGCCAATCAAAAACGCAAAAAGGCTGTGGAGCATTATGTGGAATAAGATGCGAGTTGTAATCGATACCCCAGCCATAATGGCCATACTGATGGTCAAAGCCTCGTGCCAGTGGAAGATGTTCTGGTAACCACTCGCCAAGATGCCACTTTCCTATCATGGCAGTTGTGTACCCCGCTGACTTCAATGCATCGGCGAGCGTTCGTTCAGCCGGGCTAAGCCCATGGATTCGTCGAGTGGGTGTCCCATCCGAAAGCGTAGCCAATGGTATATCGAGCAGTGCGAGATAATCTGGCTTACCGAAATCCTCACTGCGCCAGTCCATCCATTGGCGGAATGGATATCGGCCAGTCAACAAGGCACTCCTTGATGTGGCACACACCGGTGTCATACAGAACTGATTCAGTTGCAAACCTTGCCGGGCAAGTCGATCTATGTTCGGTGTGAGTCTCGCATCGCCACCGTGAAAACCTGGATCAGCCCAACCGAGATCATCCACCAATATAAGAATAATATTCGGATGCGACCCCCTAACGGAACGCTCTTCTTCTGCATACACCCAGACCGGAAACACAAACGTCTGACCGATGAAACCTACAACGGCGACCAACGCACCCAGCGCGGAATCCAGAAAAGTTCGACGAAACATGAAAATTCACCCGTTTTCTCTCGTACCATGAACCTGTTCACTACCATGCAACCACAAGCCGTCGATATACTATAAACAATGGGTCTTTGGGCAGGACATCTCACGCGGAATCTGTCCGTCATGAGTTGCTTCCGTCTAAAACGATGAAAATTTATCCCAAAACAACAGGTCTCATTCTGTCATGACTTTTATTCGGTCCCTCGCCGTCTTGATCCTTCTCCTTGGAACAGCTGCACGTGCTGCAGACGGCCCCAACATTCTCTACATCATGTCTGATGACCACGCTGCGCATGCGATTTCTGCGTACAAAGGCCGCCTCGCCGAAATCGCACCGACTCCGAACCTCGATCGAATCGCAGATGAGGGCGTCTTGTTTTCCAATGCGTTCTGTACGAATTCTATCTGCTCTCCATCACGGGCATGTGTAATTACTGGACAGTACAACCACACAAATGGTGTTTTTGATCTGGGCGGACGCATCCCGGCCGGCAGACAGATGCTGCCGATCCAGATGAAAAAAGCAGGCTACGAGACGGCCATGATTGGCAAATGGCATCTCAAGAATGAACCGGCCGACTTCGACCATTACTGCGTCTTACCAGGACAAGGCAAATACCATGATCCTGAATTCCGGATTCGTGGACCGAAGCCATGGGGTAAGAACACAATTCAATTCAAGGGGAAACACGTGACAGACGCCATCACCGACCTCTCTCTTGATTGGCTAGAAAACGGACGCGATCAATCAAAACCGTTTTTCCTGATGCATCACTACAAAGCACCGCACGACTACTTTGATAATGCTCCACGGTACGAGCCATACCTGGCTGACGTTGATATCCCATCACCAGCGTCTCTTTGGGAAATGAACCCTAAGTATGGCTCACTTGCCACTCGTGGCCATAACGATGAACTCGTACCCCACATCGGAACATCGATTGGCGGGAGAAACCCGCGGCGTTCGTACCTCCGTGATCTGCCCACTCGGTACCCTGAAGAATTCCCCACCAACTTCGACCCGTCCGACTACACAGACGACGAAAACAAGAAGTTTGCTTACAACGCGTACCTCAGAAAATTTCTTCGCTGCGTAAAGGGCATTGATGACAATATCGGCCGCCTTTTTCACTACCTCGAGACCTCTGGCCAACTAGAAAATACGATTATCGTCTACACAGCTGATCAGGGCTTCATGCTCGGCGAGCACGACTATCAAGACAAACGGTGGATGCTTGAACAGTCCCAGCGCATGCCGCTCATGATTCGTTACCCGAAAGTGATTAAGGCTGGGCAACGGTTTGACGCTCTGGTTGAAAATGTGGACTTTGCACCCACTCTCTTGGACTTTGCAGGTGCCATCATACCCTCCACTGTTCAAGGGCGATCTTTTCGTTCGCTTCTTGAAACAGGACACGAACCAGACGGCTGGAAGGAAGCAACATATTATCGATATTGGATGCACATGGCTCATCATGACAACCCGGCTCATGTTGGTCTTCGGACAAAGACTCACAAACTCATCTTTTATTACGGCTGCAATTATGATGGGGGTTACCGTACGCCCCCAGGCTGGGAACTCTATGATCTCATCAACGACCCCGCCGAAACGGTTAACATCTACGACGACCCAGAGAACAAGAATCTTGTCGCAGAGTTAAAAGCTCAACTCGCCGACCTGCGGCAGAAGATCGGTGATGATGGCACTCATTACCCCGCATGCGAAAAAATCCTGAAAGAATTCTGGGGCTACGATCAAACTGCTCGGAGCAATGCGATTCAAATTTCTCATGATTTTCTCAACCGCCGTCTCGGCGAACTTTCTCGCGGCGACAGGACCCCAAAAACATACGTTGGAACGGACCATCAATAGGCCTGCGACTCATTCAGGTCGTATTCCGGCGAACACAAAAACCCACATCGCTGTAGCCAGCTACGGCACCACTGAAGAATAACCCCACACCTACACGCTAAGAATGACTCTCAGCTGAGACACATCACGACAATCATCTTAGGCACACTACGACATGAAACACCTGTTTAGTCTTCTCTTTCTTTCGTTTGCTGCTCCTTCGGTCGCCTGCTCGGAACCTCCTAATATTGTCTTGATTCTGGCTGATGACGTGAGCGCGGATATGTTTTCGTGCTACGCGCAAGCAGACTCAGCACGCACGCCGAATATTGATCAAATTGCAGCAAACGGAGTCTGTTTCCAAACATGCTTTGCACCTGCTATTTGTGCACCGTCCCGCGCTTGCTTAATGACCGGAGTCTATGGCAACAGGACAGGGGTTTTTCGGAATGACATGTGGGCATTTGATTCACGTGGAACCCTATTCACGGCGCAACCAAGTTGGGCAAAATTGATTCGCGACGCCGGTTATGCAACAGCTATTGCTGGCAAATGGCACTGCGGAGCAAAAGAGGCGTGGGAAGATGTTGTCGGCTTTGATGAATATTGCCTCTGGGAAGGTCCTGAAAAGATCGCGTCTCACTTCGGCACAAATCCCATAACGACAGGAACACGCGATGACATCACACTGCCTGATACCCGATATTGGTATCCATCAATGGTACAGAACGGACACTATGTACCAGTTCATAAAAAAGATTTTGGCCCGGATAAACGAGTTGACTTTCTACTCGACTTCATCGAACGGAAGGCACGGGAGAAGCAGCCATTCGTGGCATACTGGCCGACGGTAATTCCACATGGCCCTTATTCCACGACACCGGACCATGGTGATGTCTTGGATATCGAGCAGGCAAAACCTGATACCGCAGGAATGCAGCGTGATGAAAAACAAAAAGTGATGAATCAATATGAGCAAGAGCATCAGCAAAGATTTATCAATCTCATTGAGTATCTTGACAAACTAGTTGGTAAATTAGTCACCCACACAAAGAAGTTAGAAATCTATGACAACACCTACTTTATATTCTGTGCTGACAATGGAACAGCGGTGACCGCGAAAGACCGCGGAGTAGAGCGTGGGGTGCATGTACCATTTGTCATCCAAGGGCCTGGCATCCACAAGCGAGGGCTTACAGATGAATTAACAGACTTTTCCGACATTGCTCCAACACTGCTCGACATGGCGGGTATTGCTCAACCGAAAGACACCGCGTTTGACGGAGAAAGCCTCATCCCTTTCTTAACAGCAAAAACCGACACCCACCGCGAATGGATCTATGCCTATACCGGACCGGTACAAGTCGTTCGGACCAAAACCCATCTTCTTGAGGCGGTTTCGCCATTCTATGGAAAACCGACTGGGCGGTTTTACTTTACAGGCAACTCCCGCTTTGGCCGAGACTATAAACGTGTTGATGGTGAAGCTTCACATGCACAAGCTCGCCAGCGACTCGAGGCAGTTCTTGCGAACTTGCCGTCTCACCTCGAAAAAGATCATTCGTTCTGGACTTCAAAACTCGGAACGAGGTGGCTTCAGTCAAACAACATTGAGGAAGCAGCCAAAAAACAACTTTACAATCACCCCGATTATTTGTTCTACGACGAGACCGACTGAATTACTTTCTGCTATGCGAACAGCTGCCTTCCTTGCTGGTTTAGTAACCACCTTATTCTGTGTAGCAAACACAAGAGGTGATGATCGTCCAAACATGATCTTTATCATGAGTGACGATCAGGGCTGGGGTGATGTTGCCTACAATGGGCATCCAATTTTGCAGACACCCAATCTCGACGAAATGGCGTCTTCTGGAATTTGCTTTACTCGTTTCTATGCCGGCGCCTCTGTATGTAGCCCGACGCGAGCATCGTGCCTGACTGGCAGGAACAACTGGAGAATGAACATCAATGGCCCTCTAGCCGCCGACGAGGGACATCTCCCTTCAAGCGAAATCACGCTTGCAGAGGTTCTTGCGGACCACGGATATGCTACGGGTCATTTCGGGAAGTGGCATGTTGGTGGATTTGATACTGAGACAGCTGGTGCCCATGTCATGCCACCGTGGCACGCAGGATTCCAAGAGTGCTTTTCAACCCACAACGTCCTCCGCACATTCAACCCGTACGAAAAGTTGGGGAAAGGAGGTATCCAAGCCTGCTACTGGCATAACGGACGGAATATTCCCCTCTCCGAGGCACAGCACGATGCGTCACTGCACGGTGATGACGCTGCCATTGTCATGAACAAAGCCATTACCTTTATTCAGCAGCACTCAAACAAACCATTTCTTGCTTTTATCTGGTTTCATAATGTTCACACGCCACTTGGTAAAAACCCTCACCTCATGGCTCTTTACAGCGGCTGTACCGACCAGGAACAGATTTACTTCAGCAATATTACTGCAATTGATAAACAGATTGGTCGTCTTCGTAAGACCTTGCGAGAATCAAACCTTTCTGACAACACAATGGTATGGTTCACGAGTGATAATGGACCGAACCTGAAGGGTAAAAAGAGCCCGAAGTCAGCCACTGCTCAAAACGGCAAGTTCGTCTACACAGCGCTCGGATCCTCTGGAGCATATCGTGGATGGAAACGAGATTGCTACGAAGGGGGACTCCGCGTCCCTGGAATCCTTGAATGGCCAGTACGAATTAAGACGCCACGGCGAATAGATTTTCCAGCAGTAACAAGTGATTACTTCCCAACCGCTCTAGCCGCAGTTGGACTACCACTACCGAATGACCGCGCCTACGACGGAATGAACTTACTGCCTATCATCGAACAAGATGCACAATACAAACGGCCGCCAATCGGTTTTCACTGCAATGGGATGGAAGCATGGACGAGTACGCCTTACAAAATTGTTCGTTCAATAAAGAACAAAAAGAAAGAGGAATTGGAATGGGAGCTCTACGACCTCGCTCAAGACCCATTTGAAGAGCGCAACCTTGCCACCAGAAAACCAGCTCTCGTTAAAAAAATGGCTGCCGAATTCGATACATGGGCTGCTGCGGTTCAGTTGGACCATAGTAAAAAATGAACCACAACAACGGTTGTAGCTAGATTTCCAAAATTCTGGATTTCAAGGCAATTCC
>JBDOMQ010000124.1:0-2182 GCA_039831725.1 Pirellulales bacterium | reverse complement strand
CTTCTTAAGTATTGCCTGACTTTTCTCTTCTTTTCCCTGTTCTGCAAGTGATTTCGCGAGAATAAAGAGGCATGTGCCAACACTATTGAGTTCCGGGAATGAAGATGCGTTGACATTTGTGATGCCTTCCCCTGAGGCTTTTTGCTGCTTCATGGCCTCATCACCGAACTCCTTAAAACATTGTGACGTAAGTTCTGACACTTTTTCGTGGTCACTTGATTGAAGTGCAGCCCAAGCTTTCGTCGCCAAGTCTGTCGAACCTGTTTCTACAATTTCGGCATTATCAGATGCCTGCAACACTCCGGCACAGCCCAGTGCGACCAAACAACTCAGAACAATATTTCTACATACCATCTCAAATTTTCCATTTTTAAAGAGAAAACCGACCACTACTTCCCCATCAATAAACCAGTACTCATTGGAATCACGTTCAAGCACCTTGTTTCTATCAACTTGAAGCCTACAGTACAGATGTTTCGTAGCACACTCAATGAAGGATAAAAATATGGCTGATCCGCAACCGATTTCCTGGCCTGATTTGGCAATTGGACTCTACGATAGGCTTACCGGCAGACAGGCAGAAATCTCATATGAATTCGACAATCTTCACGTCAAAATTCCGAGTGACACGACTGAAAAAGCACAACATGCTGAATGGATTCTAGACGGTTGTATAAAAATTAAGACACGGGATACCAGCAACGACCCAAAATAGTTCTGACCGGCCGCCTCAATGGGCTCCTGCAAGGCCGTTCGGTCAGAATTATCGCTTCTGAAAACAGGGTACGATTGGAACTCGAGAGCCTCTTGAGCCTTTGGTCGCTCTACGGGCTCCGAAAGACCATCAGACCGCTGCAAAAACTTCTTGCAGGAACAGGTTGCCAGTCAGAAATATTTTACAAGAGTTTCTGCCTGTTTAGGCAGTCTGGGCATGCGGTTGGTTACCAATAAGCGTCGGCCGCTGTCTTTAAAATGAGGGCAGCGATCACCACAAGAAAAATGGTGCGGACAAAGCCGCTTCCACGCCTAAAGGCAACCGCTGTTCCCAAACCAGCTCCTACGATGTTCACAAGAGCCATTGGAAGAACAAGTTGCCACCAGATCACCCCGCTTGATGCGAAAACACAAATAGCTGCGGTATTCGTCGCTGCATTTAGAGCTTTTGCCGAGGCTGACGCATGAAGGAAGTCGTACCCTAGAAATCTCACAAAGAAGAATACAAAGAAACTTCCGGTTCCTGGTCCAAAAAAACCGTCATAGAGTCCTAAGCAGAAGGCAATAACACCCGCGAAAACAGCTTCATGCCGGGGATGATATGTAGGAACATGTTCTCGTCCAAAGTGCCGACTCGCCAAGGTGTACCAGAAAACAAAGCCAAGCAGCACCGGCAACACTTTCCGCAGCCACTCTGATTCAAAGTACGTCAGAAGCCACGCGCCAATAAATCCACCAAGGATAGCCATGATAAGAGCTGGCACGAGCCGCCTCCACGACACTTTGACGTGAACTGCATACGATCGTGCTGCCCATGCTGTTCCCCACACCATTGCAGACTTTGTCGTACCAAAAATACTAGGCAGCGACGCGTCAGGAAACACACCAAGCATGACGGGAAGTGAGACAAGCCCTCCACCACCCGCAATGGCATTTACGAAACCACCAAAAAAGGAACCTATGAGAATCAATCCGATCTCGAATGAGGTCATTCAGACACCACAACCTGTCCTGCCAGACCATCGAACTCCTTAAGAAACCATCTCACAAAATGATGTCCTCTCTGGCAACTTATTCTTTGACCTGATACAGGTGGACATCTTGCTGTGGATAGGGAAACGAGATGCCGGCCGAGTCGAACTCTTCTTTCACAGCCGCCGTTACTTCCCAGAACACCGTCCAATAGTCGCCCGTCTTAGCCCACGGCCGGGCGATAAAATTAATTGCAGAGTCACCAAGTTCATTCATCTTAACGAGCGGGGCAGGATCCTTCATCACAAGTGGGTGGTTAGCAATAATTTGTTCAAGAATTATCTGCGCTTTCGCAACATCATCATCATATCCAATGCCAAATGTCATATCGATACGTCGTGTGCTACTAGCCGTTGCGTTGGTAATGGTATCACCACCGATCTTTCCATTTGGAACGATCATCTTTTTGTTGTCGAAAGTCCGAATTGTTGTCGAC
>JBDOMQ010000147.1:0-10561 GCA_039831725.1 Pirellulales bacterium | reverse complement strand
TGCAATGGATGCTTGGGCAGGTGACCTTATTCAGCAACTCAAAGAAGCTGGTGAATATGACAAAACAATTATTATGTACTGGTCTGACCATGGCGTTGGGCTCCCACGAGCGAAACGCTGGCTCTACGACTCGGGAACCCATATTCCATTCATTATTCGTGTTCCTAAAAACTTTCAGAAGTCACTCAACACTCCATCTCGCTCAATAGACAACCAACTGATCAGTTCCGTTGATTTTGCTCCCACAGTTCTCAACATTGCAGGCATAGACCCACCTTCCTATTTGCAAGGCAGAGCATTCCTTGGTCTCCATCTCAGTCCACCAAGAGAGTTTGTCTACGGTGCGCGCGACAGGATGGATGAACGCTATGACATTATCCGGACTGTCCGAGATACACAGTATCGGTACATACGAAATTTCGAACCACTCAAGCCGTACTATCAATACATGAATACACCCGAGAAGGGTGCAACGATGAAAGAGATTCGCAAGAAGGAAGACTCGGGGCAGCTTGATCCAGTGATGGCATTATTTTCAGCAAAAGAGAAACCGGTTGAAGAACTCTATGACACACACGCAGATCCATCTGAAATACGAAACCTTGCAGGCGATCCAGCGTTCACTCAAAGGCTTGGTGAAATGCGGCACGCACTTTCCGAGTGGCAAAACAAGATTGGCGACATCGGACTGATCCCAGAAGCCGAGATTGAAATTCTCGAGCAGAATACAGGCTCGCGTTTTGAAATATTGCATAGCTCAACCAAAACCTTCCCAGCGGAGAATCGCTTGGCGACGCTTGTCGATATCGCCACATCGGCATCCGAGGGCCCTACCAGCATTCCGAAACTTCTTGATGCCCTTGAAAACAAAGATCCATCGATTCGTTATTGGGCAGCAACAGGCATTGGGAATATTGGCGGCCCAGCAAAAAGGACACAGACACGTATCGCACACCACCTCAATGATTCATCACCGAGTGTGCGCATCGCAGCAGCCAGGGCCGTTGCCAAACTTGGCTCTCCTGAAGAGGCACTGCCTGTCCTTGAAGCCGAGCTTCAAAGTGATCATCAATGGGGACGGCTCGCTGCCGCAATTGTCCTTGATGAAATGGACAACGAAGCCCGCCCCGCACTCCCCTCTTTAAAGGAAGCGCTGTTGAACCAGCCAAACAAATATATTGTTCGTGTTGCGAATAGAGCCATCAACGAATTAGAGAACACCAACCATCAAGTCCCATAATAAGCAGGGCATCCACCATGAATCGACTTGCCTTGAATGCCTTTGCGTTTGTAGGTATCGCAGTCTGTCCCCAACCATGTTTTTCAGCCGATAACGAACGCCCTTATGTTGTGATTCATCGTCAGGGAGACTTTGGTTGCCATACATTTCGTATACCTGGCATCGCCAAAACAAATGACGGTACATTACTCGCCGTCTATGACATGCGTTATACAAGCCGGCGAGATCTTCAAGCACATATTGACATTGGCTTATCTCGATCCACAGACGGTGGTCAAACCTGGGAATCTCCCCGACCAATTATGGATATGGGAGAATTTGGAGGCCTGCCTCAGGATCAAAACGGGTGTTCAGACCCAAACATTCTCGTTGACACAGCTACGGGTGAAATTCTTGTGACTGCTTTGTGGACTCACGCAAAACCGGGAACACATCAATGGCGAGCAGGTGGATCTGAGCCAGGAATTGACCCGGCACAATCATCACAATTCATGGCTGTGCGGTCACATGATGACGGCAAGACATGGACCCAACCTGAAAACTGGACATCGCGGCTAAAAAACCCGAGTTGGTTTCTCTTTGCACCAGCGCCTGGCAACGGCATTACACTTGCCAATGGCACTTTAGTAATTCCCACACAAGGTCGAGATACCACCGGCGTGCCATTTTCCAACCTAACGTCGAGCGAAGACCATGGCAAAACATGGACGGTATCCAACCCTGCCCGATCGAATACGACCGAGTCTGCTGTTGTGGAACTGTCTGATGGGTCACTTATGCTTAACAGCCGAGACAACCGAAACCGCCAAGACAAATCAAAAACAAATGGCAGAGCAGTTAGTGTGACTTCCGACCTTGGTGATCACTGGACAATACATGAGTCTGACCATAGCGCTCTCCCCGAACCTGTGTGCATGGCGAGTCTCATATCTCACCGACTTAACGACGGCCGGTCAGTTCTATTTTTTTCAAATCCCCGTCATACATCCAAACGAAAAAACATGACCATTCAGATGAGCCTTGACGACGGAAAAACATGGGGCAAGCAGATCCTGCTTGACGAAGAAGGTGGTGCATACAGTTCACTCGTTATGGTAGATAAGAATACACTTGGAATTCTGTACGAATCATCTAGAGCAGACCTTATCTTCCAAACAATTGAACTCGAAGAATTTGGACTCTGAGTACCCCGAAGTGATCAGCAGAAACCCTCTCCAGTCGGATCTTTCATGAAACCATTCTTTTGCTTTGCGACTCTTCTTGTTTTTTTTGTTACGCACCAACTCCAAGCGGCTGAAAAGCCAAATGTTATCCTCATTCTTTGTGATGACGTCGGCTTTGAATGCTTTGGCTCATACGGTAGCCGTGAGTACAAAACTCCGCGTCTTGATGCACTCGCAGCGAGCGGAGTGCGATTCGAGAACTGCCACTCGACACCTCTCTGTACACCGAGCCGGGTGAACCTCATGTCTGGAAAGTCAAACGTATTTAATTACTTTGACTTTGGAGTGTATCCAGAAGGCCAGCCCACATTCGCAAATTACTTTCAAGAACACGGCTATCACACTGCTGTTGCAGGCAAGTGGCAGTTACTTACAGGAAAGGGTGGCATCACGCCTGAGCAGGCTGGCTTTGATACTCACTGCTTGTGGAATATTCCAGGCGGCGGCAGAAATCGCTACTGGAACCCTTCACTCGTACAGGATGGCGAACTACTTGATCTCCCTGAAAACAGTTACGGCCCCGACATAACCACTGATTTCCTGATCGATTTTATGCAGAAAAACCAAGTTGAACCGTTTCTGATCTATTTCCCAATGATTCTTCCACACAACCCATTCCATGTCACCCCAGACAGTAAAGACCCTCATTCGGGAGATGCTAAAAAGAACTTCGTCGACATGGTGCAATACATTGACAAGAACGTTGGTCGTCTTGAAGACGCACTCACTTCACTGGGGCTTCGTCAGAAAACTCTCATTGTCTTTACAAGCGACAATGGCACGAACGCACAATTAACGTCTGAACTCGATGGCGAGGCAATTCAGGGAGGCAAAGGTTACACGCACGACTATGGAACGCATGTACCCCTCATCGTCAACTGGCCTGGTAACATTCAAGGCGGGCGGGTCATAAACGATCTCATCTGTTTCTCTGATGTGTTTCCAACAATAGTGGACGCAGCGCAGCTCCCGGCAAAACAGATTGATGACGGAGATGGCTGGAGTTTCTGGCCGCAGTGTGAAGGCAAACCAGGTCGCGCGCGTGACTGGATTTACTGCTACTATTTCCCCCGCCCATCATCCGCAAAATACAATGACAAATACAGCCATTATGAAGTCAGCTTCGCGCGGAACAAGCGATTCAAGCTCTACAACAACGGGGACTTCTTCGATACAACAACCGATGTGCTTGAAAAGGAACCCCTCACCGAAACCAACCCTGCAGCGGTCCCTAATTCTGCCCGCACCATGCTTCAAGAAGCAATTTCTTCGTACCCTGCTGACGGATTGAATGCGAACCGCCCGCAGCGAAAGCAGACTAGAAAAAAGAAAAAGTAGCAGATGCCGTCACACTACACAGTGCAGTAATCAATCACACGTACTCAACGCGGTCAGGAAAGAATTGAATGCATACAGAACTCTCAACACTTTGTTCCGTGTGCCTGTCGTCACGGCGTCAAATGGTATCCATTTTTCTTGCGTGCTCTTTCAGCTTGCCTCTCATGGCTGACTCATCTCAACCAAATGTGCTGCTCATTTTGTCTGATGACCACAGCGTGCCCCATATCAGTTGTTATGACGATCAGAACACGACGAAATTCGATATCACTCCAAATCTTCAGAAGTTCGCTGAGCAGGGAATGAGATTTGATCGGGCCTACACAACTGCTCCACAATGCGCACCATCACGTATCTCAATTTTCGCCTGCCGTTCTCCTGTCGGCCTCGGCGTCACACGATTTGCGCAGCCAGCTCAAGCGAATGTTCCATTTTTCACAGATGTCCTTCGTTCAGAAGGGTACTGGGTTGGCCTTGACGGCCGCCATCAACACCTCGACGGACGCATTCGAGAGGCTGAGCATATTGATACGGCTCTCCGTAATGCCGGCATGCAAAATCTCGAAGAACGGTTTGATCATTTTGTACGCAGCGCAGGAACGAAAGGTGATCAGCTCGATCAAGTAGGCCAACGAATTGACACTGCCCTCGATAAGGTCCCCGAAAACAAGCCCTTCTTTCTTTATTTTGGATTCAACCAGCCACATAGAAAATTTTCAGCTACTTATGACGGCATTAATCCGGATGAATTGAGGCTGCCTCCCGACTGGCCTGACTTGCCGGAGGTTCGGGTTGACTACGCCCGGTATCTCGCGTCGGTGCGCGAATTGGACCAAGGATTTGGGCAGATTATGCAACTCCTTATCGATCGTGGTATCGAAAACAACACACTCGTTCTTTTCATGGGTGACAATGGAGAGGCCCTGCTCCGCGGCAAGGGTACGCTTTATGATCGCGGCACACATGTACCACTGTTAATTCGCTGGCCAGGGCATGTCCAACCACATTCCAAATCCTCTGCCCTTATTTGCGGCACGGATCTGGGACCAACTATTCTTGAAGCATGCGGAATGAAACCGACAAGAGGGATGACAGGTCGAAGTTTTCTTGGCGAATTGACCGGGAAGAAACCAGCCGGCCGAAGGTACGTGTTTGCCGAACGCGGCTGGCACTTTGGGCCGATCACACGAACAGACGGCCTTGATTTATCGCGTTCAATCACATCAATACGGTATCGCTTCATTTACAATGCGTTACCGGACCGCGGCTACACGCCAGTCGATATGGCAAACAAAGACGCCTGGAAAGCCATCCAACAAGCCCATGCCGCAGGTCAACTTTCACCACTCCATCAACGGCTGTATTTCGAAAAGCCACGCCCAATGACTGAGCTCTATGATCTGAAAAACGATCCGCTTGAGCTTTGTAATCTTGCTGGTAACATGTCCACTCGTGAAATAGAGGACACACTTCGCAAAACACTCGAAGCGTGGATGATCCACGAGAGTGATTTTCTTCCCTTGCCCACGCATGCACTGGAAACAACACGAAAGAAAAGCGCAGGCAAATAAGAGTTTACAACACTCCTTAAAACTTCCCGATAATTCCATTTTGCTCCAATAAAAGTCCAAACAAAAAAGGCCACACCATGACACACCTTTCTTTTCTTTCCGCTTGTCTACCTGCTGTAATTTGCTTAGGTCTTACAGCCCCACAGGCACAGTCAGCTGAGAAGGATGAAACCAAGAGTTGGACCGCCACGAAAATGTTTGAAAAAAAGGATACAGACCAAGACGGCTTCCTGACATTTGAAGAATTCAAGCACGGAAGAAATGAAAAGTTTCTTGAGAATGCTGAGAAGCGATTTCATGCTCTTGACACAAACCAAGACAACAAAGTTTCACTTGATGAACTGAAGGCTGGTTGGGCCGACATGACTCGGAACAAGAAGAAATAACCAGCCATCCGCGACACCTTCAAAACACGGCACGTCACCGACTTTTTGGAAGAGCTAACCGTCGCCCTTAAGAGTGAACAATCTGTGCAACGAGTGCCTGCTTTTCGGGCAGGATAATCGGATTCGCAGTTTGACTGCGTGACATAATCATTCAAATCGGTGTGAGCCCTACTCGCTGTAGCTCTCCAACCTACCCACACCTCCTGCCTCAAACACAAAAAGCAGCGAAAAGAAGCGAATTTGTCAGCGTGGGGTGACCAGACAGTCGCCGACGAGAAAAGTGATTGTATCCGGCTTTTTCGGCACACATCTTGCTCAGGTCTACCATTGCCAGAAGAGGTGAGTTCCAAAGGGATTCGACTCGATGAAATTCTTCAAGAATGGTTTAACGCCCAAGAAAATCATCAAAGGAGTTATTTCGCCGTAGTTGGACAACACAGGATTCTTGCTAGTACCTATTAAAAGCGAGGCGGCACACAATGACACTGAGCAATTCATTCATCAAAAACCGGAAAACGCTTTTGCATATTTTCCAACACAGACTCTACCGGCTAGGACTTTCGGTCTTTGTTCTTTTTTTGCTAAGCAGCATCCTGTTTTCACGCCATGCTGCGGGAGTTGGTCACAAAGCCTGGCTCCTTAGCTGGGCATATACAGATATTTTCCATCCACCTGAGTACGATCCAATAAAGGTTGAACAGGTCGCCCGTATGAAACTCTATGCGCAGTTCCGTGATCCATCTACTATCCGAATACTAACCTGTCGACCATTTGGTGAAGAATGTGTTGTCTACACAATAGAGCAATCTTATTCAGACGGCCGTAAACTTCAAAAAGAGCGAATGGTCTGGGTTCATTGGAAACCATGGACAATGAACAATGGAACATCGATTCTGAGCGAGGCGGATGCTCGCCAATTAGTTAATGCGAGTCTCTAGATTCGTCAAAGCTATTCAGCAGAATGAACGTGAATGACCTCCAATCTTTTTCGCATGGCTGCTTTCATTCTGTTTGTTGCAATCACGTCTTCAACGAGGATTCTATCATGTTGCAGCCCCGTTACTCCTTCGAAGTATCTGAGAGGGGCTCGCACATACGAAGGTAGTTGATCCCGCACCATACCCTTATCGGGCATGAGCTTTAACACGATGCGGAATTCATGATCCCCAAGTTCGAATGAGTTGACCGGTTGTGGCGTAAGTCGAATCATCCAAATAAAGCCCGCATCATGCTCCTGCCTATCAGTTCCTCTACCTGAGAACCGTACTTCTCTTTTTACTGCTGGCGTAATGGCATGCAAGCCAATGACTCCCTGCCGGTACCACCACACCCACGGTATGAGTGTCACAACGAACACGCCTTCACCAGGAAGACCCTCGTAGACAACTTTAGGACGAACAAACGGGAGAACAACAAAGGGAAGAACAGCCGAAATAACAAATAAAACCTGACAAGTTCGATAGACCATTGCAGAAATCGGACGGGGTAGTGGCGGTGCAGGAACAACAAAATCTCGTGCCTGCTTTTTCGCTTTCATCAAATCCTGGTTGAGCTTTGTGATCTTTTCCATCATTACAGACGACACGTTCTTGCCAAGCATTGAGTTCACTTGCAATTCACTCAACTGCCTCTGTATCAACTCCACACGATGTTCTGCTTCTTTTCCAGCGCGCAGAAATTCTGTCTGTTCTTCGGCAGAAAGGTTGCCGAAGGCTACCCGCCTCGGATCTTTGGACTCACCAAACGACCACCATTGAACACCAAGGAGCAACGCCATCAAAAATGCCCACATAAACGCGGTTGCATATCCATCTGCATCCGGCTTCATCCGAAGTACACGACCGTCAATCTCTATTGAGTAGGCCGACAAATCAAGCGTTCTTGACATGTGGATTGCTCCCCTGCTCTCGCGTCACCGATACTCGCCGCCCACGTTTCCTTTGTCACCACATGGTGATTCTATAGCACGAAGTGTTTGAATTGCCTCATCGAGACACAACTGATTCAGCTCCTCCCTCTCTTCAGCTCGAGCTGCTTCGGCAAGCAACATGACATCATCAAAGTCTTCGTGAGCCACAAGACGATGGCGTGCCCTGTACCCAAGCGTTCCATCGGAATAGGAGACTGCACTATCCCGCATCTCAATTAACCAGGCCGTCCGTGGCGTCACGAGGCCTTCTGCAGCCTGCAGGATCACCTGAACTGACCTTTGACGATCAATGACCCGACCAGCTTCAGCGAGAAGCACAGCCGTGAGTAATTCTTCATCAAATGGCCGTCTCTGCCTAACGTAAGAAAATGACAAAAGAGTTGCATCAAGAAGTGTCACGACATGGTGAGACGATACATCAAGTCGTACCGCTGACAGTGGCCGCACAAGTGCAGCAATTTTATCGAATCTATCACCTACAAGTGACACGAGACCAGCTGAACGATCATCGTCATCAAGAAGCCGCTGCCGAGAGAGTTCATTTGTTATCTCCCGTGAAGTCGGCAAGTCGCCATCAGGCACCCACTCACGAGAGAGCCTTCGTGCTGCCCCAATTCGAGCCCGACGAATGTCCCCACCCCTCGCGAGACGCCGCGCTGCCTCTGCAGCTATCTTGCCACGTTTTTTATCACGGTGTGACATCTTTCTTTCCCTGAGACTCTTCTCTTTCACCAAGTAGCCGATACTGTAGATTTCGTAATCGGCCAGTCGTCGCATATGTCGCAACACCAAGAGGCTTGCACATAAACATCTCAGGCCGAATCGAAATTTCTCGGCCAGCCCTCGCTTGCACGATGAGTTCTTTGCCATCAAGTAGGCAGGTTATTGAATCTGCCTCAACACGTACCCTGACCGCATACCACCGGTTGTCGTCGAATTCCAAATATTGATTGGTGTCGTTCTCTGAAGCATCAAGGCCGTCGATTGATGACAGTCCGACAAGGCCTCCACCCCATCCTCCGAGAATAAGGCTACAACTGTCTTTCCCAACAGGAAATGTCAATCCGCAGAAGAAATCAAAACCCTCAACCCGCTTCGCTTCAAGCGATAACTCATAGTTCTCCTGAGGAAAATCACCCTGCCAGGTAATTCCACTAAGAGGGTCGCCCATGCCTATCGAAATTTCTCCGTTGATTACCTCAAGAGGACCATCAGTGCCAAACTCACTTGACTGCCAGTCACCAAGTTTGTGTCCGTCAAAGAGCGGCGTCCAATTGCCGTTGCCTCTCTGCCTCGCCTTCTGCAATTCAGCCACCAATTCGCCAGCGTGATAGACATGTTCAAGTGATTTCATGATGGATCCGACAGAGACAGAAATTGCTCGAGCCCGATCGCCGTCATAGGCAATATCAAGTATGAGGGACTCCTGATTTCCATCAAATATGACACCCACGAGTTCACTCGCGACATTCACAACCGGGCTACCAGAATTCCCACCGATGATATCAGCGGTTGAGAGGAAGTTCAGTGGAGTCGACAACACCTCCAAATCAGTTTGTTCCTCTCGAGCCGCCAGCCACGATTTCGGCAGATCAAACGGCACTCGACCATCTTCTTGATCCGCTTTTGAAAAAAGATCACCGATTGTTGTCCATGGCCTCGACTCACTTACCTTCCCTGCAACACCCCGCACCTTTCCGTACGCCAGTCGCAGCGTAAATGTGGCATCCGGAGCAAGAACTTCAGAAGCTGCCTGAAGCCTGAGTCGTGTGATTTCAGCGTGAGCCTGTTTTTTGATTTCTGAATTTTCTTCAATAATCGCCCGCAGCGCCCGCGATTCTTCATCGACACGCATCGCAAGCCCGATCATGGTGTCATCACTCGATTGAATCGCCGCAAGACCACCTTGATAGAGTCTAATTCGATCATCGGGAGCTTTTTTTGAATTCCCAGAACCACGCTTTCCGAGGGTTGTGCCAGCGATCAGGTCAACGGCTCGATCAGCAGGTGATTGTCCATCGAGCACATCCTGTACAAGAGGATCATCGATACCAAGTTGCTTCACCAGAAAAGTTAGTGAATCGGCAAGTACGAGGGTTTCGTAGTCGTCATACAACGGCTGGTCTGACAACAGCCGAAGCTTGAGAGACGTACGAGCAGCCTCACGATATTCACGAAGTCGAGCACCATCCGGCTTTTCTGATTCTGTCGCCAATCGCAACAGTGTCCTTGCATTTGAAAAGAATCGGCTTCGAAAACCCATTGCCCCTTCAAGCAAATTGTACCGAACAGCAACAGTATCGATTGCCTGCTGCGCCCGTTGGATTTTCTCCCATGGACTTTCCTGGCCTTGCTCCTTCCACGTGCTGCGTAACGTCTCTTCAGCCTTTTCAAGGCGTTCAAAAATATCAGGCCGCAAGAGGGCCGACAACAAACCGCCACGAGCCTTCCGGCTGTTCTGAACTGAGAAAAGATCCTGCATTGACCGCTGCTGCTCGACATGCCCTTCTTCAGCGTAGGACTGTAACAGCACCTCTCGTCTATTCAGCCATTCCAATAAAAATGGGAGGCTTCGGCCACGCATTGAACGAATTTCTGCCATCGTCTTGCCGCGATCTGTATGCCCTGGATGGCCGGCAACAAAGACCGCATCATCACGGCACACATCATTTTTAGCAAACGGAAGAAACGATTTGACGGAAAGCGGTTTACCTTTTTCATACACCCGAAAAAAACAGATGTCGAGACAATGTCTTGGGTATTCAAAGTTATCTGCATCGCCACCAAAAAAAGCAATCTGCCTCTCGGGCGCAAAAACAAGGCGAACATCGGTGTACCGTTAGTACCGATAGAGATGATAGCGACCACCACCG
>JBDOMQ010000097.1:0-10654 GCA_039831725.1 Pirellulales bacterium | reverse complement strand
ATGCATTCTGCAGCAATTGCTCGCTCTTCACCAATCGGTCCAACAGCTTCACCTGTTTTGGCCTTAATCCAGACCTGATTCATATCAAGAGCGAGCAAATCAGCTATGTGTCGTCTGATGTCCTCTCTGTACGGGAGGATCTTTGGCTTTTGCGCAAAAATAACACAATCCGTATTCACGACATTCCAACCCGCATTTCGCACGCGATCAATCGCTATTGCAAGCATCGAACTGGAAGGCCGGTCTTTATTTTCTGGGTCGTCATCTGGGAAAAGTTCTCCAATATCACCAAGAGCGGCTGCTCCGAGGATTGCATCGGTCAGAGCATGCAGAAGGGCATCGGCATCACTGTGACCGACGGCGGACTGGCTATGAGGAATTTTTAGGCCACCAAGCCAGAGCCCATTTCCAGGCTCGAGTCTGTGCGTGTCATGACCAATTCCAATTCGGTACATCGCTCGTTTCCCGTGTGGAAATCTCCGTTAAATGTTTCAACAGCGGCAAGTCTATCGTTTTGGCCTATACTTCCGCATATGCATACCAGCAGTGAAACAAAAAGTGACCGCGTAATCGAGGTCAATGATCTTGCCAAAGAATATCGCGTTTATGACAAGCCGGAAGGCCTTTGGGCGAGCGTGCGAGGTCTCTTTCACCGGAAAAATAGAATAATTCATGCCTTGCGAGGGGCGAATCTGAGCGTTGGTCGTGGTGAATTTCTTGCGATGCTCGGACCAAATGGAGCCGGTAAGACAACATTTTTAAAGTTGTTATCGGGAATTATTACGCCTACCCGGGGGACTGCCCGTGTTTTGGGGCATGTTCCATGGGATCGAGCCGATGATTTCCGGCGGCGGTTTGCCCTGGTGATGGGGCAGAAAAATCAGCTCTGGTGGGATTTGCCAGCGGCTGAGAGTTTCCGGCTCCATCAAGAGATTTATCGGATAGACCCAATTCGATTTGCAAGAATCCGTGATGAACTCGTCGAAATGTTGGGAGTGTCTCACCTTCTTGGGCAGCCAGTGCGGGAGCTCTCGCTTGGGGAGCGGATGAAGTTAGAACTTATTGCTGCGTTACTTCACGAGCCTGAGGTGCTATTTCTTGACGAGCCAACTATCGGTCTCGACGTGGTAGCGCAGCACACGATTCATGAGTTTCTCCGGCATGTTCAGAAGCAGCGGTCGGTTACCGTTGTCTTAACAACGCACTATATGAAAGATGTTGCTGCCCTTTGTGAACGTGTTGTGGTCGTGACGAATGGCAGCATTCTTTATGATGGTTCGCTTGAGCAAATCGTTGATCGTTTTACGACGCATAAGGTCGTGACACTTGATCTTGAAAACCCTCCTGCTGTCGGGGAAATGGAACGATTCGGATTCTCGTGTGAAGTACATGGTCCTCGTGTTTCGTTACGGATTGATCGATCACGGATAGCAGATGTTTTGCCAAAACTGCTGGCGAGCCAATCAGTCCGAGATGTGTCTGTCGAGGACGTGCCCTTGGAAGAGATTGTTGCAGGTCTGTTTCGTGGTGCAGCAAAACGGCAGGTGGGCATCGATCCAGAGCAGGAAGTTGGAGCAGTATGAGTACCACTGCAAATTCCGAGAGTAGTCTACAGACTTCGCACGGCTGGTTCTCAGGGGTGCGGTCGTGGTGGCGAATGCTTGCCATATGCCTCGAGGAGCGATTGGCTTATCGTACCGACTTTGCGCTGGGTACGGTGATGCGTTTCTTGCCAATTGTTACGCAGGTTTTTCTTTGGACGGCTGTCTTTTCGGCCTCGAGCCGTACAGATATCGCAGGGTACTCTCGTGACAACATTGTTGCATACTATCTGCTTACGATGGTGACCCGAGCGTTCTCAAGCATGCCGAGTCTGGCAGGTGGTATCTCTCGTAGTATTCGCGATGGGTCCGTGAAGAAATATCTGATTCAGCCAGTTGATTATATTGGTTTTCTGCTTGCTTCTCGCATTGCCCACAAACTTGTTTACTACATTGTGGCGATACTTCCCTTCGCTGCAGTTCTATTCTTCTGTCGCGGTTATTTTCCTCCAGCGCCCGACGGACTTACGATCGCTGCCTACATTCTGTCTTTACTTCTTTCATTCCTGCTTGGATTTTTCTTGGAGGCAACTCTGGGGATGATTGCATTTTGGTTTCTTGAAGTTTCCAGCATTATTTTCGCGTACATGTTGTTTCAATATCTTCTTTCGGGGCATATGTTTCCTATTGATATGCTTGCAGACATTCCAACGGGGCTAGCAGGAGTAAGCCTTGCAGATATCGTACGATTGCTGCCGTTTGAATACACGGCCTATTTTCCTGCCGCGGTGTGGCTTGGCAAGATTAGAGGCTGGGAACTCGTGAGAGGCATTCTCATCGAAATTGCCTGGCTCGTCATCATGATTGGAGTTTGTCGTTTTGTATGGTGGCGAGGCACAAAACGATATAGCGGTTTTGGTGGTTAATTTCCGGGATGATTCTCATGAGACGATACATCAAAATTTTTTCAACGTTTGCACGAGCGTGTCTTGTGCGAGATATGACATTCCGGGCAAATTTTTTGCTCGAGTGTTTGACCAGCCTTGGGTGGATGTCAATGAATCTGGCATTCTACTTATTGATCTTTAGCTTTACCCCAGAAATAGGTCGGGGAAGTGGCTGGTCGCGTGAGCCATTTTTTGCGTTTGTTGCTACCGGTCTGATTATCAATGCAATCGTTCAAACCCTGTTTATGCCTAGCGCTTCGGAGCTTACGGAAATGGTGCGAACAGGTGGTCTTGATTCAGTTCTCGTGCGGCCTCTCGATGCTCAGTTTCTTCTGTCAATGCATCGGTTTGATTTCTCATCGATGGCGAATGGTCTTGTTGGGCTTGGCCTACTCATTTGGGCTGTTCTCCGCTTTCCTGTTGCGCCGCCACTCATCGCATGGTTGCTTTATCCATTACTTCTAATCTGCGGTGTGGCAATCTTGTACGGACTCATTATTATGCTTGCAGCCGCAACGATACTGATGGGTAGGAACCAGAGTTTGTATGACTTTTGGTTTTACATAACGAATTTTTCAAGATATCCTGCCGAAATTTATGCTGGTCCATGGGGTGATCCGTTACGTACGTTCTGTACTTTTATCATTCCGATATTGCTCGTAGTGAATGTGCCTGCGGGCACTCTCGCACGTCCGCTGTCAGGAGAGGCGTGGGGAATGGTTGTGCTGACTTTTGCTGCAGCAGGTATTTCAATTGGCCTGTCGAGAGTAGTGTTTCTTGCCGCTTTAACCAGATACCGTAGTGCCTCAAGCTAAGTAGTTTTTAAGATATGCCACAGCCTCCTACCAAGCCAACGGGAATATCAGTGATAGCCAGTTGGTTAAGACTTATGCGGGTGCCAAATCTTGCCACAGCGATTGCCGATCCGCTGGCAGGGTTTCTGATTGTTGGTGGGTTCTATCAGTATGGAAATCTTCCCCTCGGTGGTTGGCTGGCAATTGCATCATCGTTGTGCCTGTACGCTGGTGGAATTGTTCAGAATGATGTCGTGGATCTTCAGGTCGATCAAAAAGAGCGTCCCGATAGGCCGCTTCCAAGTAGGTGTGTTTCCTTTGAGCTCGCCCGATTTGTGTCCATTGGACTGCTCTGTCTCGGTGTTGTTTTGGCGTGTGTCGCTTCAGCGTTCACGCATGATGGCGCTCCTGCCGTTGTCGGAGCGATGCTCGCTGCAGCAATTTGTGGCTATAACTGCTATGCCAAAGGTACGTGGCTGGGGCCCGTATTCATGGGGGGGTGCCGTGCACTTAACTGGTCGCTCGGAATGGTTATTGCCGGTTCGGCGTCGCTACCGCTATGGATGATTCCTTGCGGGATGGGTGTGTATGTGATGGGTATCACGGTGTTCGCTCGTGATGAGGCCGATGTTGGAAGACGATCCCAATTGCTTCTGGGTACACTTGTTATGTCGACCGGACTTGTTATTTCTGGTTTGGCACCATTTGTCAGTATGGAAGTGAGGGCCGCCAACGTTCCATACTGGCTTGTCGAAGGCCGGGTTCTTGCATGGCTTGCACTGTGGGGAGTGCTAGGGATTTCAATCCTCATCCGTTGCAGCCAAGCTATTATAAACCCGATGCCGCAACGCACGCAGTCGGCAGTTGGTAACGCGATTATGTCTCTTATAACCCTTGATGCAGTGTTGGTGCTCGCATTCTGTGGGGAGCAATGGGCCGTAACAGTACTGGCCCTGTTAGTATGGTTTGTTCTTGGTCGCCGTATTGCAGCAGTTACATGAGCATGATGTCCAATGAAAGCCGGATACAGCACAAATAGCATCGGTGATGTTGATCCGCTCGATGCGTTGTCACTTCTTTGCGAGCAAGGGTACGCATCGCTAGCGATTACGCCTGATCGAAGCATGCTCAATCCATATGCGAAAACATTTGCCTCGGAAGTTCGTGTTTGGCGAGAAGCTTTGGTAAAGGCTCAGATGAGATGTGTAATCGAAACGGGATCTCGCCACCTGCTTGATTCGAGAAGAAAGCACCACCCGACACTTCTTTCAGACGCCCGGGATGATCGCTGCCGAAGGATCGACTTTCTGCGACGGGCGATTGATTTAGCAGGAGAACTTAATGCGGACTGTGTGTCTCTGTGGTCAGGTACTGTTGACTCTGATGCTGACGAGAGATTGCTATGGCAGAAACTAACCGACGGTGTTGGAGAAGTTCTTGACTATGCTTCTCGTTGTGGTGTTGTGCTCGGTTTTGAACCAGAGCCAGGAATGTTTATCGATACAGTCGCTCGTGCAGAAGAATTGTTTGAGAGATTAAGTCGACCTAAGTCGCTTGGTTTTACAGTCGATATTGGCCACCTTGAATGCCTGGGGGAAAGGCCATTAGCAGCTACTGTACGTGATGTTGCTGATCGTATTGTGAATGTTCATGTAGATGACATGATTGTCTGCCGTCACGAACATTTACCGTTAGGGAAAGGTGATGTCGACTACATCCCTATTTTCCGTGAACTCCTCGCCGCTCACTATCAAGGTGGCTTGCATGTTGAGTTGCCACGACAGAGCCATAGGTGGCATGAAACAGCCAAGGAATCATACGAGTACATTCAGCGTGTGCTTGGGCTTATTTCTTAACAGGCATCTCGCTATCGAGCATAGGCACGAAGTGCAGGCATGCAACGTGTGCTATGCACGCACCCTGTAGCTGCTCCATCGGAGCTATGTCCTCCCTGTCCTGTGGCCCATGGTGTCTTTTAACACCATTCAGGTGGCGGTTCAATTTCGTCTCCCGGGCGGCCACCGGCATCTGCTCTTCCGGAACCTTCCAGGCGACTTATTGCTTTGATTTCCATATCCTCATTGCACTCGATTTGACAAGACAGGCGAAGTCCAGGTGTTGATGAAAGGCCTCGCGCTTCAAGAACCTCTTTTTCTGCTTTTGTCATAGCTTTTGGCTCACCTGATACGAATTCAACACGGCAGGTTGTGCATCGTCCGAAACCACCGCATGCATGCAATTGATCAACACCGCATTCACTAATCATGGCATTTAGAAGTCGTTTTCCTTTGGGTACTTCGAAGACACCAAATCCTTCAACAGTCAACTTTGGCATGGGTATGCTCCTCTTTTAAAAAATGTAATGAGTTATCTTCTGCAAACTTATGTTTAGAAACGTTTTATGGAGAAGAAACGGGCCGCTGTGGTGGCCGCTTCTTTTTTCGAGGCGGGGGAGGGGGGTCAAGGTTTTTTGTTAAATCAATATCTGAAACCTGGGACGAGATGCCCTCCTTGGGTACATCGAGTCCACTCGTCCAGACCAATGCATTAAGTATAAGAGTACGGAAGTCGTTGTTTGCCCAATTTTTGTGGAAATGACCTCCAGTGCACCCAAAGCCACGGCCGCCGTCGGGTCGCTCGTAAGCCCAGGCAAGAACTTCGCGACTTCCTCTACCTGAGCGAACAGTTGGGTTGTTGCTATGAGGGCCATTGGGCCGCTCTCGTGTGCTGTCGGGTGGAATGGCCGTGAGAATTTTGATGACCTCGTTATTGGGTTCACGAAACCGCATATGGTAATACCACTCGTCATTTATTTCGAATGGTTTGACACCAGAGCAGATTGGATGATTTTGGGCTAATTCCGTTTTGACAAGTGTCCAGTGGGGATTGACTGACCAGTCCGTCTCAAAGAATCCACCGATCCAATTGAGAAATTCTGGGCCACCTTTTTCTTTTGGTACCTCAACGCCGTAGTGAAGGCATGCAACACCAACACCACGTTTTGTCAGGGCATCAATTTGCGCAAGTCGATTGCTCTGAATAACAGGGTGCCCTTTGCCGCCGTCAGAGAACAGGAGAATCCCATCAGCATTATCAAACGCAGTTGGATCGTCTGGCCAGCCATTTGTGTACACAGCTGTAATTAATTTCTCACCGATGGATTTTTCAAGACACTTTTGAAAGAGAAGGCAGCCTGCTCTGAACTCATGTGCTCCTTGAGCATGACTGGCACGCCCGGCTAATAGCAGCAATTTCTTGCGGTCGTCCGTAAGCCGAAGGCGTTTCAGGTGAATGTCTTTAAATTCAACCTTCATGGGTGGTCCGGCATGAAGTTGAAAGGCAAGTATTCCACTCAACGATTGCTTACCACCTTCGTTGTCGGTTGTTTCCGACATCAATGTTCCGTTGATGAAGTGTTGGAGATGATTGCCACGAGCAATAATGCGGTATTGATTCCAGTCTCCGCTTTTAATCACAGACTGCAAGTTCTCACTTGTGCCAATGGGGCTGCCATGTTTCCTGACTCCATCGTCGTGAAGCGTGGTTCTTTCGCCTCGTTTCGTAACAATCCCTCGGCCACCTTGTTCGTAGAGAATCCCGCTATGATTATTTCCGGCCTCCATGTCAGCTTGGTATCCGGTGACACGAAATTCACCCCGGTCCTGGCTGCGGTATTGAATCCCGCTATTGCCACCCGTAATTCGGTAGGAGAGCGTGAGTTCAAAGTCGTCAACGGTTCCTTGTCGCCAGATAAGGTATGTCGTCTTCTCTAGCGCCGCTGTTGTTTCGCCGACAAGAACACCATTATCGACTCGCCAGAGTTCATTATCTCCTTCCCATCCCTCAAGTGATTTGCCATCAAAAATCGCAAATGAGTCATCTTGGGCAGAGGCAGGGTTGAGAATTGCAGTGTCAAGAAAAGGGAAAGCAGCAATCAGGAGTAAAAGTACTACAAGTGTATTGTGTAAACCTGAACGAAACGTCATCGTGTTGATCCTCGAAAGTCGTGACACCGAACAGCAGAATGCCGGTGTGTCGGCATGGCCAGAGCAGCAGAACTGCTCTCAGGATAGGAGAAAGTATTGCAGGATTGGTCCGGTGCAACAACAATCGCCCAAAGAGAACGGCCGCTATGAGAGTTCTGATTATGGAGTGGGCGTAACAAGATGGTCGGCGTCAAAGTAGTTTTCTTCGAGTCCAAATAGTTCCAGGAATCCATCGATTCGAACCACTTTGATGCCCAGTTTATTGGCCTGCTGAAGGTTAATTATGCGTCGCCGCTTTGCCGCCTCATCCCAGCCTGGAACTTCACCTGCAACACCCGTCTGGTCAGGAACACCAGCGTCAACCAGTAACGAGGTTGAATGGCTCACCGTTTGGGCAATATCTCCTCCGACCTTTTGAATGAGATCTTCGAGTTCCTGGTCATCGGTTTCAGAATCACGATCGATTTGGATATGACCAACAAAAACAACCTCGAGTGGCATAAGAGGACTCCAAAGGCTGGTGGCAACCGCGTCACCTTCGACAATCGGATCATAGTTTGACGTGTTAAGAATCCGGCCACGTGCAACCGTTCCAGATTCTATCGAGACAATCTCCAGAATTCCCTTTTTGGCAGAAATGAGAGGCATCTGGTCTAAGGGTTCGTATGCAAAAAAGAGCATGCCTGGACGGATTCCAATTGTTCGAGGGAATCGAATGAGCACGGACCTCTCAAGTTCATTGACAACAACAATTCGACCATCAAAACCATCGATACGGTCGTCTGCCGGTGTCGCTGCCAAGATGTATTGTTGTAAGGTTGGGTCTGCCACTCGCATCGCACCGAGAACCTGGTTTTGTTGGTTGATTAGTTTGTCACGGATCGTCAGTTCCTCGAGAACAATCGCGATCTGGTCTGCGGCGTTATCAGCAGCAGAGAATTTGTCTCGACGACTTGGTGAGATATACGGACCAACCTCGTCATGAATCTGCTTCTCCAGATCAGCCAGCCGCGATGCCTTGTCATTTGCTGCGTTCAAGTCCTGAGTAAGCTTTTGTGACTCTGCCGCGAACTTTGCAGCTGCCTCTTCACGGGCTTTCCCAATTGCATCAATTTCTTTTTGCTTCTCATCCATTGTTTCACTATGAGAAGATTGTATGGCCTTCAGGTTTTGCTGTACTGACTTGATTTTATCTTGGAGATCACGGTTCTCTGCGGTTAAGCTTGCGTTGTCACCGTTCGCACTTTTGAGCGCATTGTCAAATGTTTTGATGAGTTCACGGTATGTGGGAGTTGTGTTTTCCTCACCACCGTATTTCTTTGCTTTTTCCTGAAGACCTGCCAGATCTTTATCAACAGCCTCGATTAAGTCGCCTTCGTTTACTCCAATTCGTGTTTCAAGCAGTTCTTTTTGAGATTGTTGGGCTGCGGCAAGGCTTTGTTGTGCTTCACCTGCGGCTGTCTCAGCTGCTTCTCTAGCGACCTTCGCATCCTCATTTTGTGCATAGAACACATAGGTCGTTACCGCCAAAACAAATGTGCACATGACAAAAATGATCAGCGCAATCGTAAGAGCCTGAACGGCACTTGCCTTTTTCTTAGCCATTATTTCTTACAGTTCAATTTGCTTTGTTGAGAAATATTTAGGTTGCGTAACGCGCGAACACAATCACCCGAGAAAGTGTTTATTCCTGGTTGAGACATGTACCAGATTTTGGTATCGACCGAATTCGCGAGGAGGATCGAACCTGTGAACGATTATAGGGTTCGTGCGGATGGCAAAGGCAAGATGGTGCCGCAGCAAGCCGATTATTAGGCTTGGTGCGTTTGTCGTGGTCAGCACTATCTACGGCCGTTTTCTTTGTGTAAGAGAGTTTATGTACTGGATGAGCTCTGGCTCCATGGCGTCTGGCGTCACTCCAAATGCAGTTTTGAATTCAGCCATTCGGTCTGCCACGGAGTCCTCTTCAAGCGGCTTTTTTGTCTTGAAATGTGCAATATATGAACAAAAGGCATCTTTTTTCATAGTTGCTAGAAACGAGACGAAGGCCCACGCGTGTGCGTACGCAACGAGTGCCTCGTCTGGATTGTGAAACGGCTTGTCACCTGCAATAAAGCGGGAAATAAGGCCTGGTGTGAATTGCTGAACCACTAGCTCAAGCCGGGTGGTATTGATAGAGCCTATCGATCGCCACCCCCTGGAGTTTGTGAGGTCGGGTGTCTCGAAGTATGTTGCGATTCCTTCGCTCAGCCAGACGGGGGTTGGAGA
This sequence comes from Pirellulales bacterium, assembly GCA_039831725.1. Lineage (GTDB taxonomy): Bacteria > Planctomycetota > Planctomycetia > Pirellulales > UBA1268 > UBA1268. Next base: position 1,118 of record JBDOMQ010000097.1, on the reverse strand, counting down.
AAGCCGAACGTGCAGGCCAGCGTTAAATGCGAGTTGATGGGTTGCTTCGTGTACAAGTGTTGCAATAAGACTTGAAGCCCGAGGGTTCCGTAAAAGCTCGACACCGACCAAGTGAGAAGATTGACTCTGTGTCGTATCGGTTGAGTCGCTTCCTGTAATGTCATAGGTGGTAATTCGATTCGTCAGTTGGTTGTAATATCCAACGATGCTGTGTGAGGCATCTCCAACTTCTTTTTTGGCAGCCCGTTCATAGTCGTTACGGCTCGAAAAAATTATAACTACAAGGGGCTGCTCGGGCTGACTGACATCAAGTCCAGCCTGTGACCAAAAAGCATGAAAACCACTGAAGAGTCGCTCAAGTAGAGCTGCAGACCAGCGGGCATAACCGAGTGATGTGTCATAGCAGATCACGTAGTGTCGAGTTGTGAGAAATGTAAACCCGGCTGGAAGTTGAGCTACGATTTCTTGCCCTAACTCTTTTGGGGTAAGCAGATGCTTCTCATCAAGAATTTCACGATGGGTAACAGTTTCGCCTGGGATAACGTGAAGCAACTGTTGGTTGTCCTCGAGCAGAAGGCTACCGTCCTGAGCTTCTACAAGAAGTTTTCCACGCAGCGTTTGGTGGTCACCTTCAGATGTCTGCAGAATTACTTTAATTATGCTGTAGTTTTCTTCTTTCACTGCAGGAGCTGACGAATGGAGCGGCGCTGCGAACTGAGCAATGAGAACAGGTGCCAAGCAGATAAAAAAACAGCGTTTACCCATGAACGGTACCACGTAGTCAAAGAGGAAAAGGCAGATCACTACTGTACCGTACGACCGTATTTATGCTCGAGGCTCTTTTATTAGAAAATTCAAAGAAAAGAAGCACATTCGCCACGGTGGTCTAGGCAAGGCAGGTTGTTTGCTTTCTGGTTTATAAGGCCGCTTTGGTGTTGGTCTAGCGTCGAGTGAATAGGTATTTTCTTGGCTGAAGAGTATCGGTTCCTACACTGCGTTCCAAAGGGCTTTTTACACAATGTCATTACGTCTGTTTCAGAGTCGTCCTACGGCTGCACGGGGAAAAATGAGATACGTAGCTTTGCTTACCGGGTGTTTTCTCAGTTGTGTTTTAGGTG